>JBCCEF010000011.1 GCA_039030395.1 Acidobacteriota bacterium | reverse complement strand
CTGTGTGGGTCTCACCTGTGATCTCGACAACGTCACCGCGCCGCAAATGGTCACCGCCGAGTTCATCATCGAAGACTTCGATGGCGTGCCCGCCGACGTCGAAAACGCCGGGCCCAACTTTGGCGATGGCAACGGCGATGGTATCCCGGACGCCGAGCAAAGCGATGTAGCGTCTTTGCCCGCTTCCCACGGTGGCGGCTACCTGAGCGTTGAGCTGAGCGGTGCCTGCAGTCAACTCAACGAAGTCCAGACCCCGGTTGCCATCACGTCGGATCCGGATGGCTATGCCTACCCGTTCGGGCTGCTCGGCTTTTCCTTGCCCTGCGAGACGGCCACCGTGACCGTGCTCTATCACGGCATCGAGAGTCTGGCAGGCCTCACCTACCGCAAGCACGGCCCCAACCCACCGGGCTCGGCAAGTGAGATCTGGTACTCCATGCCAGGTGCAGTCTTCGGCACCACCACCGTGTTCGGCGAAACCGTGGCCACCGCGACCTTCGACTTGGCCGACAACGCCCTCGGCGACGCCACCGGAGACGACGGCCAGATCGTTGATCCCGGCGGGCCCGGGCTACCGCTCGCCGCAATCCCCACGCTCGGCCCCTTGGGGCTGATGATCTTGTGCCTCCTGCTGGGGGCCGCTGGAGTCATCCTCCGACACCGTTCATCCCAAAGCTCCGGCTAGCTAGGACTCGCGGCCCAGTCACGCCGACGGAGAAGTTGCGCTTCGACGCCGCCTGTCACCTCAGCGAGGCCGACAACCCTGTCGTTGCACGCGCCCGGCTGCGGA
Source organism: Acidobacteriota bacterium (assembly GCA_039030395.1). NCBI lineage: Bacteria > Pseudomonadati > Acidobacteriota > Acidobacteriota bacterium. The sequence goes on along the minus strand of JBCCEF010000011.1, from coordinate 163,971 downwards.
GGGAAGCGCGGGCCGCCGCGCGGCTCAACCCTGCGTCCATCGTCCAGATCTTGGAGTGGATCGAGACCGACGACGGCGACTGGATCGTTCTCGAGTTGGTCGAAGGCGCCACCTTGGCTCAATGCCTCTAGGACGGTGCCTTGGCCTTTCCCGAGGTTGCTGGCCCTTGTCATGTCGCCGGAACAGGCACGGGGCCTCCAGGTTTCGGAGCGAGCGCTCCGCCGCCGCATGGGACAGCTAGGCGTTCCGACCTAGTCGGTATTTGGCCTCAAAACCTCTTTCTTACAACGTTGTGATCGGCCGCCATCCGAGTGGACCGGCGGCGTTTGTCCGCTCCTGGGCTAAGAAAATCGAAAATCCGTCGGCGCTGCGAAAGATCTTCGCCGGACTTCGCGTCACCCCTATTGATGCTCGCTCGCACGAACGCCGCAACCCCCTGGGGGATCGATGCCCGCCTGGTGCAGGTGGAGGTCGACGTCCGCAACGGATTGCCCGGCATGCACCTGGTGGGCCTGGCGGATGTCGCCGTCCGCGAAAGTCGCGAACGGGTGCGGTCGGCGATTAAGAACTGTGGTTTTGAGCTGCCGCCGCGGGCGGTGGTGGTCAATCTCGCTCCGGCGGACCTCCGCAAGGAAGGCAATCACCTCGACCTGGCCATCGCGCTGGCGCTCCTGGCGGCGCACGGGCACTTGCCGCAGGAGTGCCTCGAGGGGCGGCTCTTCAACGGCGAGCTGGGCCTGGACGGGCGCCTCCGGCCGGTGCGTGGCGGCTTGGCCCTCGCCGAGTGTGCTCGCGAGGCGGCGGCGCAGGAGATCGTCTTGCCGCCGTCGACGGCGCGCGAGGCGGTGGCCCTCGGCGGCCTCGACGTGGTGGCCGTCGAGCGGCTGGACGAGGCGGTACGTCATCTCCTCGGCCTCGACCGACTGCCGGTCGTGACCGCGGGGGTAGCTCTTGGGCACGAGGCCGGTCGGGAAATGCCGGATCTCTCCGAGGTGCGCGGCCAAGGAGCCGCCAAGCGGGCCCTCGAAGTGGCGGCGGCGGGCTCCCACAACGTGATCTTCGTCGGGCCTCCGGGATCCGGCAAGACCATGCTGGCCCGTCGCTTGCCGGGGCTGCTGCCGCCCCTAGCGCCGGCCGAGGCGCTCGCGGTTACCAAGATCCACTCGCTGTCCGGCAACAGGCCGCCGAGTGGATTGATGCGCCGCCGACCTTTCCGCAGCCCTCACGCCGGCACTAGCGCTGCCGGGCTGATCGGTGGTGGCTCCATTCCGCGGCCCGGTGAAGCCAGCCTGGCTCACCACGGGGTCCTTTTTCTCGACGAACTACCGGAATTTCGCCGTGACGCCCTCGAGTCCCTTCGGCAGCCACTCGAAGAGGGCTTTGTGTCCGTCGTTCGCAGTCGGGCGCGGCTGACGTTTCCGGCGCGCTTCGCCTTGGTTGCGGCGATGAACCCATGTATGTGCGGCCATCTGGGGGACCTGAGAGGCCGCTTTCAGTGCCGCTGCGCGCCGAACCTCGTGGAGCGCTATCGCAGCCGCATTTCCGGTCCGCTGCTCGACCGCATCGATCTCCACGTCGAAGTCCCGGCCGTCACCTTGAAAGAGCTGCGCTCGGAGCCCGGCGAATCCTCCGCCGACGTCGCGGTGCGGGTGGCTGCAGCGAGGAATCGCCAGCAGAAGCGACACTCCAAGGCCGGCGGAGGCGAGTCCACCACCCACAACGCCGGTCTGAGCGCCGAGGGTGTCCGCCGACATTGCGCCCTCGATCTTTCCGCCCAGCGACTCCTCGACAGCGCCTTCGAGCGCCTCGGCCTCTCCGCCCGCGCCGTCCACCGCATCCTCAAGGTCTCCCGCACGCTAGCCGACCTCGCCGGCCGCGACCGCATCGCTTCGGCGGATCTGGCGGAGGCAATCCAGTACCGGAGGAACGTTGGATGAATGCTCTTTCGATCGCGAGTTCGATCGGGGGCTTTTCCCTAGCTCATCAAGATGGCTATAATAGCCAAATGAAGACGGCTACATTGACCGAGACCAAAAATGGTCTGAGTGCCTTGATCGACCAGGTTCGTGACGGTGAGACGATCTTGATTCTGGATCGTGGTCGGCCGGTCGCGCGGTTGACCTCGGCCGTCGATCGCGATGCCGGTTTGTCGAGCGGCCGAGTCGATCGCCTCGAACGCCGCGGAATTCTCCAGCGAGCGAGAGAACCCGTTGCCGAGGATCTCCTTCGGAGGCCCCGGCCGAAGGCTCGTGAGGGCGGCAGCCTTTTGGAAGTTCTTCTCGAAGAGCGGTCCACGGGCCGATGAGGTTTTGGGACAGCTCAGCGTTGGTTCCTCTGCTGGTAGAGGAGAAGAGTAGCGTCAGCTTGGCTCACATCGCGATGGATGGGCAGGAGATCCTGGTGTGGTGGGGTTCAGAGGTCGAATGCGCTTCGGCTGTCGCCCGACTGGAGCGGTCGGGACATCTCACGGCTGCCGAGAGTCACGGAGTCTTCGAAGCCCTCGACGAGTTCTCGAACACCTGGTCAACCGTCGACGCCCTGGAAATGGTGCGCAGGTCCGCCCGGCGTCTACTGCGAGTCCACGACTTACGAGCCGCGGATGCACTGCAACTCGCAGCCGCTCTGGCGGCGTCGGAAGGTCAGCCCGCCAGTCTTGAATTTGTCTGCCTCGATGAACGCCTAGTGGCGGCGGCTCAGCGGGAGGGTTTTCGGGTGATCGATGGAAGACGGCTCGGAGTCGGCTAGCAACCCCACTTCATCTCGACAAAGTTCCTCAGGTCCCCCGCGAGCCCACCACAATCTTCACCGTGCGGAACAGGATCGACAGGTCCAGCCACAGGTTCCAGTTGGCGATGTAGGCGAGGTCGTAGCGGAGTTTGTTCTGGGGGCTGGAGAGGTATTCGCCGTTGACCTGGGCGAGGCCGGTGAGGCCAGGGACGACGGCGAAGCGCTCGGTGTAGCCGGGAATTTCCTCCAGATAGCGGCGCACAAAGCCCGGGCGCTCCGGGCGCGGCCCGACCAGGCTCATGGTGCCGCCGAGGACGTTTAGGAGCTGTGGTAGTTCATCGATGCGGGTGGCGCGCAGCCAGCCGCCGACGGCGGTGAGGCGCGGGTCGTCCGGCTGGGCCAGGACTTCCCCGGTTTCGGCTTCGGCGTCCGTCCGCATGGTGCGGAGTTTCCACAGGGTGAACTCCTTCATGCCGCGACCGATCCGCCGCTGGCGGTAGAAGGCGCTGCCCGGTGAAGTGAACCAGACCAGCGGGACGCAAATGGCGAGAAGGGGCAGCGACAGCAGCATCAGCAGGCTGGCGCCGGTGAGGTCGAGGGTGCGCTTGAGGGGGCGGCGCACCCGCCACTCGTTCTCCCGCACCACCTCGATCAACGGCAGGTCATGGACCCACCGGTAGCGCATGCGCCCGATCAGGCTCTCGTAGGGACCCGGCAGCAGGAGCACACTGGAGCGCGCCGGCTGGGAGCTGGACAGCCGATCGAGCATATGGGTTCGCCAACTCGGCGCGCTGCCGGCCAGGATCACGTGGTGGATGCCGAGTTCAGGAATCTTGTGAGGCAAGTCGTCGAGGGTGCCGAGGCAGGGTCCCAGGGCCGGCGCCTCCGGGTCGCAGAAGTCTTCCTCGTCCGGCGGGACGACGTAACCCACCACCTCCAATCCGTGCTGGTGGTGAAGGTCGATCTTGACCGCCACCTCAATGGCCGATGGGCCGCAGCCCACCAGCACCACTCGGCGGCGGCCGGGACGGTGGAAACGCTCGATCAGGAGCCGCCACAGCAGCAAGGCGACGAAGTTCACCAGTACGAAGAGCACCAGCACCGAGCGCGGAAACTGGGTTTCCGACAGGAAGTAGAAGCCCGCCAGCAGCAATCCCTGGAGGCCGGCGGCGGCGGCTAGGCGGCGGACGAGGTCGAGGCGCGGCCGCGGCTCCGGCGGATCGTAGAAGCCGAAGAAGTAGAGCAGTACGAGCTGGCTGGCCACCGCCAGCGCCACGCCGTTCCAGCCGGACGAGGCCAGGAGCAACCGATCTTCCGGCAGCAGTTGCTCGGTGAAGGGGATGGGGACGGTGATCCGGGCCCAGAAGGCGCCGTAGAATGCGGCCGCGGCGATCGCGAGATCGCCCGCCAGGCGCACCGTCGAGGTGATTCGTCCGCGGGGAGTGAAAGTGTTCATCGGGAGGGGGATCCAGCCACTGGCTCATCCGACTCTATCGAAGTTTCATTTTCCGCCCGCTATACTCGGCCTGGCTTCACCACGGCCTGTGGTTGCCCACCGAGAAATGATCCGCCGAGGGCAAGTCATCGCATGAAAGTCACCGATCACTTGGATCAGGCCGACGGGCCACTCATCAGCTTCGAGATCATTCCGCCCCTGCGTGGTGGCAACGTGCGGCAACTGCTGGAGGTGATCGAGCAGTTAGTGCCCCACAATCCGCCGTTCATCGACATCACCAGCCACCCGGCGGAGGTGATCTACGAGGAAACCGGCAGCGGCATCCAGAAGCGCATCAAGCGCAAGCGGCCGGGCACCCTCGGAGTGTGTGCGCTGATCCAGAACAAGTACGACATCGACGCGGTTCCTCACATCCTCTGCCAGGGCTTCACCCGGGAGGAGACCGAGGACTTCCTGATCGAACTCAACTACCTGGGGATCGACAACGTGTTGGCGGTGCGCGGCGACGATAGCGGCTACCGCAAGCCTCTGCGCAACGGTCGCAGCGCCAACCCCTTCGCGGTGGATCTGGTGCGGCAGATCGAGGCGATGAACGCCGGTACCTATCTCGAAGAATCCCTGCTCGATGCGGAGCCCACCAGCTTTTGCGTCGGAGTCGGTGGCTATCCGGAAAAGCACTTCGAGGCCCCCAACTTGCCGAGCGACATCCGCTGGGCGAAAGAGAAAGTCGATGCCGGTGCGGAGTACATCGTCACTCAGATGTTCTTCGACAATTCGCGCTACTTCCGCTACGTCGAGTCCTGCCGGGAAGCGGGGATCGGGGTGCCGATCATCCCAGGTTTGAAGGTGGTCACCTCGCTCAAACACCTGTCGAGCATCCCTCGCACTTTCCACGTCGATATTCCGCCGGAACTTTCGGAGGCCATCACGGCCGATCCGAAGCATGTCCGGGAAATCGGGGTGAAATGGGCTTTGGCTCAGGCGCAGGAGTTGGTCGACCGAGGAGTTCCCTCGGTACACTTCTACGTGATGCTCGATGCCGTGGCGGTCAACGATCTGATGACGCGCCTCAAGATCTGAAACGGGCCTCGGCAACTCCTTCCGCGCCGGTTCGTAGAATGCCCCCATGAGCCGTGCTTGGCCGGTGTACCTCGCCCTCTTGGTACTGGTGCTCGCCCTTGGTGGATTTGTCTGGCTCTCCCGTTTCCCGGAGTCTCCCGCGGTCGAAAGCGCCGAGAGTTGGCCGCTGGCCGGTCCATGGATCGCCGAGCTCCGCCGCGGCTATCTGCCTCCGGAGCCTCCGGAGCCGCAACGGGAGCCGGCCGAAGGCGCCGCCGCCGAGCCCGTCGTCCCCGCGGGGCCGATCGATCTCACCGGCAGCCAGAACGCCGCGGGTCGTATCCCCAAGCCTGGAGACGGCGATGCCGGCGAGCTGTGGCTGGGGCCCGGTGACCGGCTCTACCGGGGGCGGTCCGAATCGTCGCCGGTGGTGGCGGAGGTCGATGCCTTTTCCCGCGTCCTGGTGTTGGAACGCCGAGGCGCCTGGCGGCGAGTGCGCACGGACCGCCGGCAGGAGGGTTGGGTGCGGCCGATCGAACGTGCCCGAGCCGGGGAGCCGCCGCTCGGCAATGCCCCGGAGCCGGCGCGCCCGCTGCCGGGCCAGGCGCCGGATCCTGAGCGCCTCGAAGCGGCCCTCGACCTTCTCGGAGTCGGTGGACCGGCCGGCGAAATCGGTCCCTATCCGCTCTTTACGGACGTGGTGGACGTCGGTCTGGTCACCACCCTCGATCGGCTGGCCGGCGATCTGGAACGCGCCTACTTTGGGCGCTACGGCCGGTCGCCGAGAGGGCAAGCGCGGGAAGCGGTGGTGTTGTTCGATGCCGAGCGCGCCTATCGGCGCTTCCAGAACCTGGAGACGCCGCTCGTCGGGTTGCCGGCGAGCGGCCATGCGGCGGCGGGCCTGGTGGCCCTGTACCGGGGGGAACGGCGGCGTGACGAACTCCATGAGACGCTGGTGCACGAGGTGGTCCATCTGCTCAACCGCCGGGCCCTCGGTCCGGCTCTACCTCCCTGGCTGGACGAAGGGCTGGCGGACGATCTCGCCTCGTGCCGCATCGGCCCCGCCGGTGGTCTTGACATCTCGAAACTGGGCGGCTCGACGGTGACCGAGGGGGATCGCAAGCGCTACTTCGGTCCCCCGGCCACCCTCCGGCTTCTGGCCTATTCCCTCGACCGCGACGCGCTGCCGTCGCTGGCGGAACTGACGGCTCTCGACTGGCAGGGCTTCGTGCGGTCGGACCTGCGGGACCTCTACTACGCCTACAGCGGATTCTTCGTGCGCTATCTGCTGGAGGGCGAAGGAGGCGCCCTGGCCGATCCTTTCCGGCGCTTTTTGGCGGCGGTGTCGGAGGGCGACTCGGCAGCGCCGGCCTCGCTGTGGTTCGCCCTGGGGCGGGAGGCGGCGAGTCTCGACGCGGGATTCGCCGAGTGGGTGCGGGCCGAGGCGGCGGCGCGGGCGGACTACGAACCGCCGTCCGCGCCCGTTGGCCCGGGCGATGGGACGATCGGTCCCTGACCGGCGGACAAGGGCTCTTCCTCACGCCACACCGCCTCGCCGTCCGCATAGTGTTCTCGTTTCCAGATCGGCACTTCGGCTTTGAGGCGTTCGAGAGCCTCGCGGCTCGCCTCGTAGGCGGCGTCGCGATGCGGTGAGGCGACGGCGATCACCACGCTCGCTTCGCCTGCCGGCACCTCTCCGAGGCGGTGGACGATCGCCGCCGCCAGGTTCCGGTGGGCAGCTTCGAGGTCCCGGATGATGCGCCGCAGGGTCTCTTCGGCCATCGGTTCGTAGCCCTCGTAGGTCAACCGCTCGACCGCCCGTCCGCGGTGAGAGTCGCGCACCGCTCCCACGAAGGTGACCACCGCACCGCGCTCGCGGCTTTGCACCGCGGCGGTGATCACCGCGGAATCGAGCGCGGAGTGGGTCAGGCCGGTGGTCATCCGCCGGAGACCGGAGGGAGCAGCGCGACCTCCGCTCCTGCCGCGATCACCGTACTGGTTTGCGCCAGTTGCCCGTCGACGGCGACGGCCAGGCGCGGCCAGAGGGGGGCGAGAGCCGGGTGGTCTTCTGCCATTCGGCCGGCGAGGTCGGAGACCCGAGTTCCAGCGGGAACCTCCAGTTCGATCTCCCGGCCGCCCAAAGCTTCGGCGGCGGTGGCGAAGGCCAGGATGCGAATCTTCATGACCGAATGCTATCTCGGTCCGCCAGCCCGGCTCTCCTCGAGGGGCGTCCCCCGACTGGGCGGCCCCTTATAATCCCGCTTCATCCTTTGATCCCCCATCCGACGTTTGAGGAGACACCCCGTGGCCATTCTTGAAAGCAACGTGACCCATGACGAGCGATTCGCCCGCCGCGCCGAGCACTGGCAAGGGGAGGTCGAGCGCCTGAGGGAGGAGGAGGCTGCGATCCGCCTCGGCGGCGGGGCCAAGCGCCAGGAGAAACAGCGCGCCAAGGGCAAGCTAACCGCTCGCGAGCGGGTGGCGGCACTGTGCGACGAGGGGGCGGATTTCCTCGAACTGGGTTTGTGGGTGGCCCACGGTTTCTACGAAGAGGTCGGTGGCGCGCCGGCGGCGGGGGTGGTGACCGGCCTCGGCAGGGTGCACGGCCGCGAGGTGATGGTGGTGGCCAACGACGCCACCGTCAAGGCCGGCGCCTGGTTCCCGCTCACCTGCAAGAAGGTACTGCGGGCGCAGGAGGTCGCCCTGGAGAACCGCCTGCCGATGGTTTACCTGGTGGATTCGGCCGGCGTCTTTCTGCCGATGCAGGACGAAATCTTCCCGGACAAGGAGCACTTCGGCCGCGCCTTCTACAACAACGCCCGGCTGTCCGCCGAGGGCATCTTCCAGGTGGCAGCGATCATGGGTTCCTGCGTCGCCGGCGGTGCCTACCTGCCGATCATGAGCGACGAGTCGCATATCGTCGAGGGCACCGGCTCGATCTTTCTCGCCGGTTCGCACCTGGTGAAGGCGGCGATCGGTGAAGACATCGACAACCAAGCCCTGGGCGGTGCCGAGGTGCAGGTGGACATTTCCGGCGTCGTCGACCACCGGCATGCCTCCGATGCCGACTGCCTGGCGGCCATCCGCCGGCAGATCGAACAGCTCGGCGACACTGAAAAGGCGCCCTTTGCCCTCCGCGAGGCGCAGAAACCGCGGTCGCCGGTGGAGGAGCTCGCGGCGGTACTGCCGATCGACCGGGCCAAGCCCTACGACATGCGCGAGATTCTCGCTCGGCTACTCGATGGCTCGGAACTGGACGAGTTCAAGGCCACCTACGGCGAGACCATCATTTGCGGCACCGGCTGGATCGAGGGCCGAGTGGTGGGCATCGTCGCCAACCAGCGTTCGGTGGTGCAGCGCAAGACCGGACTGGAGCCGAAGGACAAGGAACTCCAAATCGGCGGCGTGGTCTATTCCGAGTCCGCCGACAAGGCCGCCCGGTTTGTGCAGGTGTGCAACCAGAAGAAAATCCCGCTGCTCTTCCTGCAGGACGTCACCGGCTTCATGGTCGGCAGCCGCGCCGAGCGCGGCGGCATCATCAAAGACGGCGCCAAGCTGGTGAATGCCGTCGCCAACTCCTCTGTCCCAAAGATCACCCTGTTCGTCGGCAATTCCTACGGTGCCGGCAACTACGCCATGTGCGGCAAGGCCTACGGTGCCCGCTTCCTCTTCGCTTGGCCGTCTGCCTCCATCGCGGTGATGGGCGGCGCCCAGGCCTCGAAGACCCTGTTGTCGATCCAACTCAAGAACCGGGAGGTCTCGGACGAGGAAAAACAGGAACTTCTGGCCCGCATCCAGAAGCGCTACGACGACGCCATGAATCCCCGCTACGCCGCCGCCCGCCTGTGGGTGGACGCCATCATCGAGCCGGCGAAGACGAGGCAGGTGCTGGCCCGGGCGCTGGAGGCGGTGGCGGAGAATCCGGAGGTAGCGGAGTTCAAGACCGGAGTCTTGCAAACGTAGCGTCTTTCCGGTGTGTCGTGGCTCCTTGCCGGCGCCGCGAAATCCTCGGAAATACGTTTAGTAATCGGGCTTTCCCTACGATGGTGGGCCGCTGGGGTCGACGAATCGGCTCCCCAATTCTGTTTTGAACAGATCCGCGAACTCCGGGTGCTCGGTCAGGTACTCGTCGGCCAATGCTCTGTGGTCCGGCCGGAGCGAAATCGCCAGCAGGACGGCCAGGTAAGGATCGTCGACCTCTTGCGGGTCGAGCTTTTCGAGCACCGCCGTCAGAAAGCCGCGGGCCGCGGTGCTGGCTTGCTCGCCATCGAGGGTTTCGGTGAAGGGCTCTGCCGCCTGGGCCAGCAACTCACCGCGCCGCTGCCAGGAAGTGCCTCCCAGGCGTTCGGCCCAGGTGTCCACCATCTGCTGCATTGCCGGCGTCAAACGTTCGTACAGAATCATGTCGGTTCCTCTTCTCCCGCCGGATAGGCGCGTTCGGCGTAGACCTTCAGTCGGTCGAAGCGGCGCAGGTTGACCCGGCCGGCCGGGTAGCCGCACGGTTTGGAGACGTCTCGCGCGCGGCAAATGTGGACTTCGGTCTTGCCGCGGCCGTTGCGGCCCTTGGAGTGCCAGGCGGCCAGCGCCGCAGCTCGCTCTTCGACGGAGCGGGGCAGGGCGGCGAGATCGTCCGGATTGCGCACCACCACATGGCTGCCCGGCGTACCGCCGGCGATATGCAGCCAGAAGTCTCGAGGCTCGGCGATCACCAGACTTAGGCGATCATTGTCCGCTGCCCCCTTGCCCACCAGGATGGTAAAGCCTTCGTGCTCGATGGTGCGATAGCCGCGGCCCTTGCTCGCCATCCGCGCATGGTAGCAATCAGAGAGCGGGAGAGGAACGAAGGTTCTCCCGCGCTCTGATTGCTCTTGATCTCAGGGGGGCTGGGCGCCCCCCTCGGCCGAGAAATGACTCGGCCTCACCCTCATCCTCGGCGGACCTGGCGGTCCGCCGCCGAGCCCTCTCGGGCTCGGAGCGGCAAAGCCACGAGGGGTAAGCCGCCAATGACGACTTGAAAAGAACGGAGCCGACTTGCATAGAAGTCCGACTCGGAGCACAATTCAAGCCAACCTTGCGCGATCTATTTCTCGGTTTGTAGGAGGCCTTGCATGAGCGACCGTTCGTTCCAGTCCGTCGTCGAGATGTTCCACCACCGGATTTCCACCTCGCCGGACAGCGATGCGATGTACGGGCGCCGGGGCGGAGAGTGGTACACCCTCACCTGGCGCGACGTGGGCGATCGCGCCCGTCAGATCTCCTGCGGTTTGCGCAGCCTGGGAGTGGAGAAGAGCCAGCGCTGCGCCATCCTGTCGATGACCCGGCCGGAGTGGGTGACGGTGGACATGGCGATCCTCTGCGCCGGCGGCGCCACCACCACTATTTATCCTTCGAACACGCCGGAGGAATGCGCCTACATCCTGGGTGATTCCGAGGCGGTGGTGGTATTCGCCGAGAACGCCGAGCAGGCGGCCAAGCTGGTGGAGGTGCGCGGCGAGGTGCCCGCCGTCAAAGCGGTGGTGGTGATCGAGGGCGCGGTGCCGGGCGGCACCGCCGACGACGGTTGGCTGCTGACCCTCGACGATCTGGCGGCTCGCGGTGCCGCCTGGGAGAGCGCCAACCCGGGAGCCTACGAAGAAGTCGCCGATAGCGTCCAGTCCGACGATCTCGCCACCTTGATCTACACCTCCGGCACCACCGGCAAGCCAAAGGGCGTCATGCTCACCCACGACAACTGGGTATTCGAGGCCGGCGCCATCGAGGAGATCGGGGTGCTGTCGCCGACCGATAAGCACTACCTTTTCCTGCCGTTGGCCCACTCCTTTGCCAAGGTGCTGGAAGTGGCCTCCGTGCGCATCGGCGTGCCGACGGCGGTCGACGGCTCCATCGACGATCTGGTCGACAACCTGGCCGTCGCCCGGCCGACGGTGATGGCGGCGGTGCCGCGGGTGTTCGAGAAGGTCTACAACAAGGTGGTGTCCGGCGCCCGCGAAGCCGGCGGCCTGAAGTACAAGATTTTCCTCTGGTCGCTGGAAGTGGGCAAAGAGGTGTCGCGCCTGCGCCAAGCCGGCAAGGACGCCTCCGGCCTGCTGGCCTTCAAGCACAAGGTCGCCGACAAACTGGTGTTCTCGAAGCTCAAGGACCGCTTCGGCGGAAGGATCCGCTTCTTCGTTTCGGGCGGTGCGCCGCTGGCGCGTGAGATCGCTGAGTTCTTCCACGCGGCGGACATCCTGGTCCTTGAAGGCTACGGCCTCACGGAGTCGTCGGCGGCGAGCTTCGTCAACCGTCCTGAGCAGTACAAGTTCGGCACCGTCGGCCTGCCGGTGCCCGGTGCGGCGGTGGAGATTGCTGAGGACGGCGAAATCCTGATTCGAGGCCGCGGCGTGATGAAGGGCTACTACAACCGGCCGGAGGACACCGCCGAGGCGCTCGACTCCCAGGGCCGCCTCTACACCGGCGACGTCGGCTTCGTGGACGAGGATGGCTTCCTGAAGATCACCGATCGCAAGAAGGACATCATCGTTACCGCCGGCGGCAAGAACATCGCGCCGCAGAATGTCGAAAACCAGCTCAAGGCGAGCTGCAACTACATCTCTCAGGTGGTCATGCTGGGCGACAAGCGGCCGTTCTGTATCGCGCTGATCACCATCAACGAAGAGACCGTCGGCAAATGGGCCAGCGATCAGGGCATCGCCTTCTCGGACTACGCCGACCTCGCTTCCAAGGCTCAGGTGCACGACCTGATCTGGGACGCGGTGCAGGCGGTCAACGGCGACCTCGCTTCCTACGAAACGATCAAGAAGATCCACCTGCTGCCGGCGGACTTCTCCCAGGAGACCGGTGAACTCACCCCCAAGATGTCGATCAAACGCAAGGTCGTCGAGACCCGCAACCAGGACGTTTTGGAGCGGATGTACGAGGGTACCGGCAGCCAAAGCTGACCGTACCGCTGGCCTCGAAGACCAGGTGGGTCAGGCTCCCCATTCACGAGAGACCGCCTTGCGTATCTTCGGTTTGATCGGGCGACCGAGACCGTCAGGGCTCGGCGGCTAAGCCGGGGATGGGGGGAGCCGCGAAGACTTGTTTTCGCGGTGAGGGGGGCGCCCAAGCCCCCCTGAAAAACTCCCTAGCAGGTGATGCCATCGGCGCGTGCGCCGGTGGCATCAACCTGCTACTCTCGGCTCGATGAAAACGGTACGAGTCGGCAACGGACAGGGTTTTTGGGGCGACAGTATCGACGCCCCGGTGCTGCTTCTACGGGGCGGCGAGATCGACTATCTCGGCATGGACTACCTCGCCGAGGTGACCCTGTCGATCATGATGCGTCAGAAGCTCCGGGATCCCTCCCTGGGCTACGCCACGGACTTCATCGATTTTATCCGGCGGGTGCTGCCGGAAGTGGTGGATCGCAACATCCGGGTGCTCACCAACGCCGGGGGCTTGAATCCCCACGCTTGCCGCCGGAAGATCTTCGAAGTCGCGAAGGAACTGGGGGTCGAAGGCCTCAAGGTGGGGGTGATCGAGGGCGACGACGTGCTGCCGCGGCTGCCGGATCTGGTGGCCGCCGGCCATCCGCTGGAAAACATGGACACCGGCGAGCCCATCGGCCCGGTGGTCGACCGCATGACCAGCGCCAATGCCTACTTGGGCGCCCGGCCGGTATGCGAGGCGCTGGCCGGCGGTGCCCATATCGTGCTGTGCGGCCGGGTGACGGACACCGCCCTGGCGTTGGCGCCGCTGGCCTACGAATTCGGCTGGCCGGAGGACGACTGGGACCGCCTGGCCGCCGGTACCATCGCCGGCCATATCCTGGAGTGCGGTCCACAGTGCACCGGCGGCAACTTCTCGCGCTGGTGGGAAGTGCCGGACCTGTGGAATGTCGGCTATCCCCTGGTCGAAGCGCGCGAGGACGGCACCTTCGTGGTGACCAAGCATCCCGGTACCGGCGGCATGGTGACCGTGGACACCGTATCCGAACAGCTCCTCTACGAGATGGGCGACCCGAACGAATACATCACGCCGGATGTGGTGGCGGACTTCACCTCGATTCAGCTCGCTCAGGCCGGCGAGAATCGGGTGGAGGTCTCCGGCGTTGTTGGCCGGCCGCGCACGCCCTTCTTGAAGATCTCCGCCTCGCACCTCGCCGGCTACAAGAGCTCCGGCCAGATCACCCTCTCCGGCCCGCGCGCCGTGGACAAGGCGAAGCTGGCGGCGGAGCTGGTGTGGAAGCGCCTGGAGCGGGCCGGGGTGACCTTCCCGGAGGAGTGCCGCTCGCAAGAGATTCTGGGCATCGGCGCCTGCCTGCCGGGGGTGTTCGAGGCGCCCAAGGAACCGCCGGAAGTGGTGCTCCGCCTCGGCGTGCGCGACGCCGATCGCGCCAAGGTCGAGCGTTTCGGCAAGGAGATCGCGCCGCTGGTGACCGCCGGTCCTCCCGGGGTCACGGGCTTTGCCGGCGGTCGTCCCAAGCCGCAGACGGTGGTGGCTTACTGGCCGGCGCTACTGGCCCGCGAGGAGGTGGAGGACCACATCGAGGTCTCCGTGGAGGAGGCGTGACGGCGGATACGGCGCCAGCGGCCTCTGCGCCAGCGGAGGCCACCCGGAGGCTGAACCTCACCCGCGAGGCTTTCTTCGACTGGTACCTGCCGATCACCGCCGGCTTGCTGCCGGTATTCCTGGTGGGGATGCTGGCGAGTGCCCTCGCCAACCGGCTGGCCTTCGCCGGCTGGTGCCTCGTCTTCGGCTTGCTCTACACCCTGTGGCTGCGACGGGGCGTCGAACGGGACTGGTCCTCCGGCCGGCGCATTGGTGGCGGATTGTTCCTCCTCGCCCTGGCCTGGTTTGCCTTTGCAGGCCTGGTCGTCCGCCACGGCGAGATCTTCGACCTCGGCTTCCGCGCCGCCCTGCCGGCCCTCTACCATCCGATCTTTACCCATCCGGCGACGGCGCTGGCGACCGGTGGTGCCCTGGCTGCGTCGGCCCTGGGCGTCATTCTGCGCGGGAGCCACCGGACCGAATCCGAGGAATCTACCCGATGAAAATACTTTTGAGCCGCGTGGCCCACGCCCGATCCGGCGACAAGGGCGAAGCGTCGAACGTGGGTTTGATCGCCTACTCGCCGGAACTGTGGGAAGTGCTGCGGCAGCAGGTCACGCCGGAGCGGGTGAAGGAGCACTTCCGCCACGTCTGCCGTGGTCCGGTGAAGCGCTTCGAGGTGCCCAACCTACAGGCCTTCAACTTCATCCTGCACGACTCCCTTGGCGGCGGCGGTACGGAAAGCCTGATCAACGACGCCCAGGGCAAAACCCACGCCCAGGGGCTGCTGCGCCTGGAGGTGGACGTACCAGAGGAACTGCTGAAGGAGCTGCCGGAGAGCCGGGCTTGAGCGTGGGCGACTTCGTGTCCTTCGAGATGATCAAGGTCGAGCGGCGGGGCGATCTCCTGTGGGTGTCCCTGGACAACGCCGAGCGGGCCAACGCTCTGGCGCCTCAGATGCTCGACGAGCTGACCGAACTCTACCGCCGCGACCTTCTCGGCGAGGGCGTTCGCGCGGTGCTGCTGCGCGCCGAGGGCAGACACTTCTCGGCCGGTGCGGACCTCGGTCACCTGCGTTCCCTGCGAGATGCCGGGCCGGAGGAGAACCGGCGCGATTCCGGTCGGCTGATGGATCTTTTCGAGTCGGTGCTGCGGCAAGAGACGCTGACCCTCGCGCTGGTGCAAGGCTCCTGCGTCGCCGGCGGTTGCGGACTGGCGACGGCCCACGACTTCGTGGTCGCCGCCGAAGATTCCCGGTTCCTCTACAGTGAAGTGCGCATCGGCTTCGTGGCGGCGCTGGTGGCGACCTATTTGCCGCTCCGGCTGCGCGGTGCGGACATTCGCGAGGTGCTGTTGAACCCGCAGTTCATGACCGCCGAGAAGGCGCTGGAGATCGGCCTGGTCAATCGGGTGGTGGCGGTGGAAGACCTTCAGGACGCCGGAGAGCATCTCGCCGCGGAGATCCTCACCAACGGCAGCTCCCAGTCCATCGCCAGCACCAAGCGGCTGCTCTTGGACCTTCCCGGCCGCAGCCTGTCCGACGCCCTGCGCCACGCCGCCGAGGTCAACGCCAAAGCGCGCGAGACGGACGATTGCAAACGCGGCATTGCCCATGTGCTGGACCACAAGAAGCCGCCTCGCTGGCGGGATTGATCTTCTCCTGCTGACCGAAATCGAGTGCCCGGCCCCGCGCTAGTTCATCTCGTGCTGCTCTACGGCGCGACGGCGGCGGTACTCGCCGTCCTCGGGCGGCGGTGGCTGCGAGGGCGCTGCCTCTCCTGGTCGGCGGTGGCAATCCTGTCGCTCCTGCCCTTGGCCTTCACCGTCTCCGGCTTCCTTCCCGGCCGCACCCTTGCGCCGACGCCGCAACTCGCTGGCGTGCCGCCCTGGGCGGACCCGGAACTGGTGGCGGCGAGCGCCGCTTCGTCGTCGGCAGTGAACCCGCTACTGCTCGATCCGCTGTCGCAGATGCTCCCCTGGAGCCGGGCGGCGCGGGACAGTTGGTTGTTCAACTCCTCCCAGGGGGCCGGCGCGGCGCTGTTGGGCAACGGTCAGTCGGCGGTGCTCTTTCCCACTGAACTCGCCTCGCGTGGGCTGCCGCCCTTCCGCTCGCTGCCCTACTCGCAGGCGGCGCGCCTGCTGATCGCCGGCTGGGGGTTGTTCCTGCTGGCGCGGCGCTTGGGGGCGCGGGAACCGGCTGCGCTCGTTGGGGCGGCGGTCTATGTCGGCTCCGGATTCCTCCAGCTCTGGCGGCTCCATCCCCATTCGCTGGTCGCCGCCATGGCGCCCTGGATTGCCGTGGCGGCCCTCGATCTGCTGCGCCGCCGCACGACCGAATCCGTCCGACGGTCGGCGGCGCGGCTGGCCGTTTGCGGTGCCCTGGGGGTCTTTGCCGGCCATCCGGAGACGCTACTCCATGGGGTACTCCTCGCCGGACTTCTCGCCCTCCTGCTCGGCCGCTGGCGGCAGCGGGTTCTCCCTCGGCTGCGCTGGGTGGCCGCCGCCGGTTTGCTCGCCTTCCTGCTGGCGGCGCCGGTGTTGCTGCCGGTGGTGGAGAACCTTCGCGCCTCCGCCGAGTGGTCCGAGGCGCGGGCTGAGCGCCGTGCCCAGACCGGCGTTCGGTGGGTCGATTCGCTGGATCGCCTGGCGCCGGCGGTGGCCTTCGCGGCCTGGGGCGATCCGCGGGACGGAAGTTGGCACGGTCCCGAAAACCTGGCCGAGGTGGGGGGCGGGTCCCTCGGTGCGTCGGCTGTCCTGCTGGCGCTCTTCGGAGTCTGGCGGTATCGCCGTCGACGGGTGGTGTGGGCTCTGCTTGGGGTCGGCTTGCTGTCCCTTGCCGCCGGCGCCCTGGTGCCGCTGGTGGCGGAGCCGCTCGGCTGGATTCCGCTGCTGCGGGATTCACTGCTCAAGCGGCTCGCCCTCGGCTGGTGCCTTGCCGGCACGGTGCTGGCGGCCCTCGGGGTGGAGGGATGGGTCAGGAGTCGGTACGGCCGGCGGACGGCGGTGGCCGTCTTCACGGCGATCCTGGCCGTCTTTCTCGGCGCGCTGCTGTCCGGCGGCGCTCTGGCCTTGGAACTGGTGCCGCTGATCGTCCTGGCCGCGGTGCTGTGCTGGAACCCCCGAGGTCGTCTGCGCAGGGTGGCCCTGGCTCTGCTGTTGGCGACCGTTTTGGTGCCTCGCCTCGCCCACTTCGCTCGCTGGGTGCCGGTCGCGGACGCTTCGGCGTTTTTCCCGGAGACCCTGGCGACCCGCTGCGTCGCCGAAAGACTGGAAGGTACAGTCTGGCGGGTAGCCGGGCTCGACGCCGCTCTGGTGCCTCAGGCCGCCAGCTTTTTCGGTTTCGAGGAGGTGCGCGCCAACGACCCGATGACCTTTGGCCCCTACGCCGCTTTCTCGCGAGCCTTCGGTACGCCCCGGCGGGGAAATTGGGTGAAGATCCTGGATCCCGACCACCCGGCCCTCGACTTCCTCGGCGTGCGCTACCTCTTCGATCATCCGTCGATGCACCACCGGGCCGGCGTGGAGGTGGTTTATCAAGGGCGCGATGCGGTGGTTTACGAGAACCCCGGCGCCCTGCCGCGGATGTTTCTGCCGCGCGAAGTTCTGGGCCTGGCGAATCCGCGGGTGGCGATGGAAGCGGCCGTCTCCCTCGAAGATTTCGCGGCCCGGGCGGTGGTGGCCGTACCGCCGGAGCGGGAGCTTCCGGTGGTCACCCCCAACGGCCGTGGAAGGCTCGCGGATCTACAGGTCGAAAAAGGCGTGCTCGGCGCCCGGGTGGTCGCTGAAGAGCCCCTGCTGGTGGTCACCAGTCAGCCGGCGATTCCCGGTTGGCGGCTCACGGTGGACGGTCGTCGGTTGGAGCCGGAGCGGGTGAACGGCGCTTTTCTGGGTGTTCGGCTAGCGGCCGGCGAGCATACCGTCGAGTTTCGCTATCGGCCACTCTCCTGGGTCATCGGCTGCTGGGCCTTCGGGGTCGGCATTCTCGCCTGGTTTTGGTTTACCCTGATAGGGCGTCACGATCACCATCGGCGGTCGGTCTCCACCGCCTGAACATCCCATGTCCTACCTGATCCTCTTCGACATCGACGGCACCCTACTGCGCTGCGGTCCGCGCCTCCGGGAGATTTTCGAAGGCGCATTGGCAGATGTTCGGATGCCCGCCGTCGGGGTGCCCGGCTACGACTTCGCCGGCAAGATCGATCCGGTGATCGTGCGAGATCTGGGGCGCGCCGCGGGCTGGACCTTGGAACGCTCGGTGGCGGCGATTCCCGAGGTGCGCTCCGCCTGGGTACGCCGCCTCGAAGCGGAGCTCGCCGCCGACGAGATCGAAATCATGCCCGGTGTTTCGACCCTGCTCGAACGGCTGGCGGCCCGGCCGGATGTCGAACTGGGTTTACTGACCGGCAATTGGCAGGCCGGCGCCGCCGTCAAGCTGCGGCGGGCGGGCCTCGATCACCACTTCGCCTTTGGCGCCTTTGGGGACGACGGCGAGCACCGTCGCGACCTGCCGCCGGTCGCCCTGGCGCGGGCCGCTGAGATCCATCGGCGAGAGTACGAAGCGGATTGTGTGTGGATCGTCGGCGATACGGTGCACGATGTGGATTGTGCCCGGGCGAACGGTTTGCCCTGCCTGGGGGTCGCCACCGGCGGCAGCACCGTCGAGCGGTTGCGGCAAGCCGGCGCCGTACAGGCCCTCGAAGACTTTACCCACCTGGCCGCCGACTGGCCCTTTGCCTCGGCTTCCGTGAACGGATGGAAAACGTAGCCTGCGTTTCTCACCCCCGACCGACTGCGAGTCCATATGCCACTGAATCTGCTGCGTTATCCGCAGAACTTGCTCCTCGACGTACTAAGAGTACGCCTTCGTCACAGAACCCGCGAATGCCTTTCATCTTCAGCGACCTACGGCCTCTCGTCACGGTCGCCGGTGAGAAAGTCTGGCTAGATGCAAGCCGACGAGATCGCCACCCGAGTGCCCACCCTTCGCCTGCGGGCGGCCAACGATCGGCCGGTGCGTGAGGACGGCGACTTTGTCCTGTACTGGATGATCGCCTACCGCCGGACCACCTGGAACTTCGCCTTCGACCGGGCTGTGGACTGGGCCAAGGCCCTGGACAAGCCGGTGCTGGTGTTCGAACCGCTGCGCTCCGGCTACCGCTGGGCCTCGGACCGCATCCACCGCTTCGTGATCGACGGCATGGTGGCTAATGGCGCGCGCCTCGCCGGCAGCCGGGTGGGTTACTTTCCGTATTTGGAGCCCGAAAACGGCGCCGGCCAGGGCCTCTTCGAAACGCTGGCGGAGCGCGCCGCGGTGGTGGTGACGGACGACTTCCCGTGCTTCTTCCTGCCGCGCATGGTGGCGGCGGCGGCGGACAGGCTGCCGGTGCTCCTCGAATCGGTGGACGGCAACGGCGTCCTGCCGATGCGGGCGACGGAGAAAGTTTTTTTGCGCGCGGTGGACTTTCGGCGCTTCCTGCAAAAGACCCTGCCGGCGCACCTCGGCGACCGGCCGCGGCAGGATCCCCTCACCACCCGTGGCCTGCCCGAGTGGCAGGGGCCGCTACCGGAGGACATCACCGACCGCTGGCCGCCGATGGATCTCGGGAATCCGCCGGATCTCGCGGACTTTCCCATCGACCACGAGGTGCCGCCGGTGTCCTACAGCGGCGGTTCCGAAGCGGCCGCCGAGCTCTTGGATCGCTTCCTCGAAGAGCGCCTCGACCGCTACCAGGATGGCCGTCGGGACGTGATCGACCGCGCGACCAGCGAACTGTCCCCCTACCTCCATTTCGGGCACATCTCCGTCCATGAAGTGTTCTCGGCACTGGCCGATCGGGAAGACTGGACGCCGGACGATCTCGCTCCCAAGGCCACCGGTTCTCGGAGCGGTTGGTGGGGGATGGGCGAGAACGCCGAGTCCTTTCTCGATGAACTGCTCACCTGGCGCGAGGTGGGCTACAACATGGCTTGCCTGAAGGAGGACTACACGGCGTTCGACTCACTGCCGGCTTGGGCCATCGAAACCCTCGAAGAGCACGCCGGCGACGATCGGCCGGAGGTGTACACCCGCGAAGAATTCGAGGGCGCCAAGACCGAGGACGAGCTGTGGAACGCCGCCCAGCGCGAGCTGATTCGCGACGGGCGCATCCACAACTACCTGCGGATGCTGTGGGGCAAGAAAATCCTCGAATGGTCCGCCACGCCGCGCGACGCGCTGGACGTGATGATCGAGCTGAACAACAAATACGCCCTCGACGGCCGCAATCCGAACTCCTACAGCGGCATCTTCTGGTGCCTCGGGCGCTACGATCGGCCGTGGGGTCCGGAGCGGCCGATCTTCGGCAAGATCCGCTTCATGAGCACCGCTAGCACCCGGCGCAAGCTCGACGCCGACGCCTACGAACGAGAATTTGGAATTGGGCGATTGTTTTAGGGGGGCTTGGCTAGAGGGCGATTTCGGCTAGAAGTTCCTCGGTGGTCATCAGCTCGACGCCCCGCTCCGGCCACTCCGCCAGCAGTTCTTCGCCGCGTTCCGGGTCGAGGGGGCGGGTGGCGTCGCTCACCACGACCACCCGATAGCCACGGCGCAGGAGCCCTTCCACCGCGTGGAAGTTGCACACATCTAGGGCCACGCCGTACACCGCCACCCGCTCCGGTTGCAGGATGTCCAAGACCACTTCGGTGTTGGGGTTGGTGAACACGTCGACGTGCTTCTTGAGGAGCAGTACCCCCGATGCGGCGGCGATGCGCATTTCTAGATCCGACCGAGGGATGGCCTGATGGCCGATCACCGCCACGTCGTCAATCTGAGTCTGGGGAATGCGTTTCGCTCCGCGGGTGCGGCGCATGCAGTGCGGTGGGTAGGTGGTGGAGAAGTCCGGCTCCAGGGAGATCTCGGCGTCGTCCAATTCGTGGTCGTCGGCCGACTGCACCAGGGGAATACCGCGCGCCACCACCGCCGAGGTCAGCCGAGCGAGATGGGGGTCGAGGGATTCGGCGTCCGGCACGTAGAGGGCGCCGTCCTCACGCATGAAGTCCACCTGGGTATCCACGTCCCAGAACAACCAGCCGGAAGCCGCCTGCTTGGTGCTCTCGCTCACGCTAGGGTCTTCCGGAACCAGTCCTGGGTGGCGTTCATTGCCTCGATCAAGTGCGGCGTGGGTCCCTGGAAAGGGTGCTTCGCCCCGAAGGTGTGGCCGGCGTCCTGTACCTGCAGCAGCTCTCGGGGCTCACGGGCGGCGGCGTAGAGGGTCTCCGCCTCTTCGATTGGCACCGTTTCATCATTGCCCCCGTGGACGATCAACCAGGGGGCCTCCCGGCGCTCAGCGGCGGCTTCCAGGTCGAGGGCGTCGGCGTTCTGCTCGATGTCGTCGAGGAGCCCCAGTCCGAGGGTCAGCTCCTGGCCGGTGCGGCCGTTCATCACCGGAAATCCCCCCGCCTTCCGCCACTGCTCTTTTTGCTCGTCGTTCCAGCGTTGGTAGGTCGAAACGCCGGCCCAAGTGACGACGGAGCGAACCCGCGGGTCGTCCGCCACTTGCAGTACTGCGCCGCCTCCCCGAGAATGGCCGAAAAGGCCGATGCGCTCTACATCGAATTGTCCTGGACCGAACACTCCGCGCTCCACCTCCAGGCCTCCGCCGCCGACCGCGTCGAGGACCGTGCCTAACTCCTCGCCCTCGCGGCTAAAGGTATTTGCCTCGAAAGCCGCGAGGTCGCTGACCCGGTCCTCGCCGGGCCGCTGACCGGCGCCGGAGAAATTGAAACGAACCGCCGCAAAGCCGCGTTCCGCCAGCAGGTGGGCGAGGGCGGAGAAAAACCCCCACTCCATGAAGCCCTTGAAGCCGTGGCAGATAATTACCGTCGGCCAGGGGCCGGGGTTCGATGGGTGGTCGATGAAACCTTCGAGAAAGTCCGCGCGGGCGGAAGCGGGTAGGGAAAGTCGGAAGGGTAGCTGTTGCGCCATGGCGGAATGATAACGGTCTCGGGTGGGTTTGCGGCTAGACTCATGCCGATGAGCGAAGCGAAATCCCTCCCCGAAACCACCCTGCTCCCTCACCACGGCGATCCCGTCGCCGAGCTGTCGGCATTGCGCACTGGCGCCGGCCACTGGTCGCCCTCGCCGGACCGCCTCTCGATGACCGGAGCCGACCGTCAGCGCTTTCTCCACGGCCTGGTGACCTGCGAGGTCAAGGAGTTGTTGCCGGGACAAGGCAGCTACGGCTTCGTGTCGAGCGCCAAGGGCCGTATCCTGGCGGACATTGTCGTCTCCTGCCGGGCGGACGATCTGCTGCTCGAACTGCCCGCCGGGCTTGGGGCGACCCTTCGGGAACATCTAGAGAAATACATCATCGCGGACCGGGTGGAGACCGCCTCGGCCGAGGAACTCGCGCCCTGGATCGTCGCCGGTCCGGTGGCGATGGCCGAACTGGCCGAGCGCAGCGGCGGTGCCCTTTGCGAAACCGTGGCTCCCTGGGCGGGTGTCGAGGCGACCCTCGGAGAAAGCGAGTTTTGGGCAGTGCGGCGAGATCACCTGGGTGCACCCGGCTGGACCCTGTGGGCTGAATCCTCCGCTGCGGCGGCGATCGAAGAAGCCCTCGCAGCCTTCAGCCAGCCGGTAGGGGCCCTGGCCCTCGAGGCCCTACGGGTGGAACATGGCCAGCCGGCCTTCGGTGTGGACTTTGGACCCGACAACTTCCCCAAAGAAACCGGCCTGGACGACGCCGTCAGCTACACCAAGGGCTGCTATCTGGGCCAGGAAGTGATCGCCAGAATCCACTACCGAGGCGGCGTCAACCGGAGGCTATGCCGGGTCGTCCCGCAAGACGGAGCGAATCTAGAACTCGGGATGGACCTCTCGTGGGACGGCCGCGCCGTCGGCACGGTAACCTCCCTGGACCGCGTCTCAGAAGAAAACGCCGCCGGTCTGGCGATCGTTCACAAGAAGGCGAAAGAGATTGTCGAACTACCGGACGGAGGAACCGCCCGTTTAGAGGAGAACCGTTCGGCGTAGCCTCAACGAGTTCGCTCGGCGGACTGGAACGCGGTAAGGACCGGGGTTAGAAGCCGAAGCTGTACGTAGATGCAAGGAGCTGCGGTCTGACCGGCCCCGCAGGCGTACTCCTAGTACGCCGAGGAGCCGGCAGGCCGCACGACGCAGCAGATGCGTGCAGATCCGGCTTCTAAACCGCGAAGGACGAGCCGCATCCGCACGTCCCCACCGCCTTCGGGTTGTTGAACTTGAACCCGGTACCGTTCATCCCCAGCACATAGTCGATGGTGGTGCCCTCCAGGTAGCGGGCGCTCACCGCGTCCACCACCACCTCCAGCCCGTCATATTCGAGGACGATGTCGTTCTCTCGCTTTTCGTCGTCGAAGTCGAGGGCATACTCGAAGCCGCTGCAGCCGCCGCCGCGCACCGCCACCCGCAGGTGGTACGAGGGGTCGATGCCCTCTTGCTCGCGGGTGATCTTGACCATGTCCACGGCCTTGGGCGTCACCTGAAGGGGGCCATCCGGAATCGGCGTAGGGTTGGCGTCCGCCGGGGGTGTCGTCGCTTCTTGCATCTCTCGTGTTCCTCGGAGGGTTGCGGCCGGCCGATGCGGCCGGTCGTTGAGTTCAAGACTCATAAGGCAACTTAGCGCCGCCGAATTCCCACGTCAACCGCTCGCGCCACCATTGAACACCTCGCGCGGTTATGATGCGGCCCGTGTTCCGAGCTGTCTTGTTCGATTTCAACGGCGTCCTGGTGGACGACGAACCGCTCCATTTCGAGCTGTTCCGGCGGGTGCTCGCCGAAGAGGGGCTGGACCTCTCCGAGGAGGAGTACCAGGCCGAGTACCTCGGTTTCGACGACCGGGGTTGTTTCACGGCAGTTTTCGAACGCGCCGGCCGGGCTGTCGAGGCGGCAAAGCTCGCCCGCCTGCTCGCCCGCAAGAGCACCTACTACCAGGAGTGGATCCGGCGAAACGGTTACCCCTTTTTCGCTGGCGCCGTGGATCTGGTGCGCGAGGCGGCGAATTCCGGCGCCGTGCTTGGCGTGGTGAGCGGCGCGCTGCGGGACGAAGTGGAGGGTGCGCTCATGCAGGAAGGGCTGCGGGATCTCTGCAAGTTCTTGGTGACGGCGGACGACGTGGCCGCCAGCAAGCCAGATCCGGAGAGCTATCGAACGGCTCTCACCCTCCTCAACTCCATGCCGCCCCTGCCGGAGCGCCTGATCCATCCGCACGAAGTCTTGGTGATCGAGGACAGTCCAGCGGGTCTCGCCTCGGCTCACGCCTGCGGTTTGACCACCGTGGCGGTAGGGCACACCTACTCGCGGGAAGAGTTGCCAGAGGCGACGGCCTATGTCGAATCCGTGGCGGCGTGCGGCTGGGAGGAGATGGTTCGGCGGGCCAGCTAAGTGCTCAATTGAGAGGGACTCGGCCCGCGAATCCCTCGTCGTAGCCGTGAAAGTGGCAGACGGCTTCTTCCGGGTACTTCCAGCAGTAATAGCCGTCGCCGCTGTCCCAGTCCACCAGCCATAGGCCCTTCACCTCGCAGCCGAGGGAGCGCACTTCGGAGGTCCAGGCGTCGACGATGCGCTGGATGGACTCCTCCAACTCACCTCGCCGATCTTCCATTTCGTCGTAGCTGCGGACGCGGTTGGTCAGCGCTTCGATCTGACTCACCGCGGCGCGGGTGAGGTCGCGCACGGCGGGGAAGCTGGTCAGGACGTCGTCGTAGCTGAAAATCCTGCGATCACGGGGTCTTTCGGCCATGGCCGCGCATCGTAACACGGCCTCCGGTGATAGAATCGGCCGTCGGTAGGACGGTCCATCCATTGAGCGAGCGGGTCGGGGCAACCCGCTCGCGGTAGGAAATCTTCAAGAAAGCGACGCGTGGACGAACGATCCCGAGGACACATCGAAGTCATCGCCGGAGGCATGTTCTCCGGCAAGAGCGAAGAGCTGGTGCGGCGTTTGCGGCGGGCGAGTATCGCCCGCCAGTCGGTGCAGGTGTTCAAGCCGTCAGCGGACACCCGTTTCGGCCCCCAACGCCTGGTGACCCGCGACAACCGCGAACTCGACGCCATCAGCGTGAAGGACAGCGCCGAGATGTTCGACCGCCTGCGCTTCGGGGTGCAGGTGGTGGGGGTGGACGAAGCGCAGTTCTTCGACGACGGCCTGGTCGAGCGGGTTGAAGAGCTGGCTAACCTCGGCGTGCGGGTGATCGTGGCGGGCCTCGACCTCGACTACATGCAGCGCCCCTTCGGCTGCATGCCGCGGTTGCTGGCGATCGCCGAGTATGTCGACAAGATGCACGCTATCTGCGTTCGTTGCGGGCGTGCCGCCCACTACAGCCAGCGCACCGCCGGCGGCTCCGATCAACTCCAGGTGGGCGACCTCGAAGCCTACGAGGCCCGCTGTCGCCAGTGCTATGAGCCTTTCGAGCCGGCGGAGGCGTCGCCACCGAAGCCGCGCGTGGCCCAAAAGCCCAGTTCTAGCTAACAGGGCAGCTGAAGAAGGGCTTCGCCCTGGCATTTCAGCTGCCCTGCTAGCTTTGATTCCTAGGGGCTGGGCGCCCCCTCACCTTAAAAAGGCTAGCCTTTTTAAGGCTCACCCCGTTCCCTCCGGCGCCGCCTCGCCCGGGGGCGCCCAGCCATGCAGACTCGGAGCAGGGTGCTGATGCAAATTTTCAGGATATTTATTTTTTACTCAAGAGCGCAGGGCTTTTTGTACCGCGTCTGCCGGCGATTCGGCCTTCTGCAGCAAGGGCTCCGGTGCGCCGTCCGGCAGTTCGGGCATCCAGCTCTCGAGGCAGACCACCGGAATCCCGTGTTTGAGCGCCAGGGCGATCTCGGACAGAGTGCCCCAGCCTCCACCGACGGCGATCACCGCCCGCGCCGAAAGCACTAGAACGAGATTTCGCGCCTGGCCCATGCCGGTGGCGATCACCACCTCGTCGGTGGCGTTCGGCGATTCACCGAGGGAGGGCGAAATCGCCACCGTGCGTCCACCGGCGAGATGGGCGCCGCGGGAGGCGGCGGCCATCACGCCGCCACGGCCGCCGGTCAACAAGGTGACCCCGGCCTCGGCCAGGAGCCGGCCCACCTCCTCGCCTTTGCGAGACAGCAGTGGGTCGCAGCGAGCAGCCCCGACGACGGCGATCTGGTGGCGTTTCGGTCCCATCCGGGGCATGCTATCTTCGATTCCGTCCTTGTTCCTTTGATGACATTCTTTGTTTCGGTGCTCCGCGCGCCTTGCCCGAACGATGACAGCAAATTCCAGCGATCTCGGCAGTTACTCCGATTCGGATTTGATGCTCCAGGTCGCCTCCGGACGGGAGGCCGCCCTCGGCGAGCTGTTCGATCGCCATTCCGCCAGCCTGCTCGGCCTGGCAACGCGTATCGTCGGCAATCCGTCGGACGGCGAGGAAGTGCTCCAGGAGGTGTTTCTCCACGCCTGGAGCCGGGCCGCCGGCTACGATCCGGGACGCTCCTCAGTGACCACTTGGCTGTCCTTGATCACCCGCAGCCGTTCGATCGATCGCCTGCGCAGCCGCAAGGTGGTGGACCGCACAACGGAAGCGGCGCGAAAAGAAAATCGCATCCACCATGAATCCCCTCAGGCCTCTGGAAACGTATTTCTGCAACAGAGACGAAAGCGCATCGGTGCCGCGATGCGTGAACTGCCGGAAGAGCAGCGACAGGTCGTCGAGTTGGCCTATTTCAAAGGCCTGACCCAGAGCGAGATCGCCGAATCGGCGAGCATCCCGCTCGGCACGGTCAAAACTCGCACGCTGCTTGCGATGAAGAAGCTGCGCCTGGCTCTAGGCGCTGAGATTGGGGAGCTCTTGTGACGGACGAACGAATCGACCGCGAGGATCGAGCGATCCTCGCCGCGATCGAAGCCTTGGAATCCGGTCGGGTCAGCGGACCCACCTTTTTGCCGGAGGAATCGCCGGAAGATCGCGCCCTCGAACGCGAGTACCACGAACTGCTCGGCTTGATTCCGGAGCAGATCGAGCCCATCGAACCCTCGCCCGAGGCGCGTGAGCGCCTGATGGCGGCGTTGCCGAAGCGCTCGGCGGCCGGTCCGGGAGAGGCTCGCCCGAAAGAGTCGGCGGGCCGCTCGGCCGAGGTCCGGCCCTTCCGCTCGGCCGCCTCGGCGACCGGCTCGACGAGGCGTGGAGCGCCGCCTTTTGCTTGGGCGGCGGGCATCGCTCTTTTCGCTCTGGCCCTTGCCGGCTGGTTGGCCTTCCAACTCGCCGACCAGAGCGCGCAACTGGCCCGCACCGAAGAGCTTCTCGCTCAGGAGGTACTGGCGCGCTCCATTGGCGACGAGCGCCTCTCCGAGATCTCTCAGCGGTTGGTGTCCTTTACCGCGCCGGGTACCCAGGTTTGCTTGATGTACCCCACCGGCGAGGCGCCGCCGCAGCCGGAGGCGAGGGGTGCCCTGTTCATGTCCGAGGTGGAGCGCGCCTGGTACATCCAGGCGCGCGACCTCGAACCGGCGCCGGATGGCATGGCCTACGTTCTATGGGCCCTTGCCGAGGGCGACGCCATGCCCCTTGGCAGGTTGGCAATGGACGACGACCGCGAGGCGATCGTGCAGTGGGCAGCGGACGCGCTACCGGACTACGACATGACCGGAGTGGCGGTGACCCTCGAAGATCCCGCAGCCCTCGAACGTCCTACCGGGCCGGTGCTGCTCTACGGTGCCCGGGCGGACATGTTCAGTCTCTAGCCTGCCTTTCTCACCGTCAACCTACTGCGAGTCCGTATGCCACTGAATCTGCTGCGTTGTCCGCGGAACCTGCTCCTCGACGTACCGAAAGGACGCCTTCGGCTCAGAACCCGCGGATGCCTTGCATCTCCAGCGACCTACAGCCTCTCGCTACGGTCGCCGGTGAGAAATCCAGGCTAGAGCTTCCTTGCCGGCGATCTGCCGTTAAACTAGGCCACATGACCCAATCTAAAGGTGAGAATCGGCCGGGGAGGAGTGCACTCCTCGTGGCCTGGATCGCCGCCCTGGCCCATATCGGTGGGTTCGGCTCCGAAGCTCAGCAACAAGCACGCATCGCCTTTCCCCCGGCGGCGAACCATCTGCTGGTCGAGTACACCGTCCTGCACGATGAGCTGGAGGAAAACGACCCAGTGCCGCTCCTGCGCATCTTCGGGGACGGCCGGGCGTTGGTCCACATTCCGCGCTACATGCGCGGAGCCGGGGACTTTCAGATGAATCTCGATCCGGGAGAGCTGGATGCCCTGGTTCGCTCTTTCGAGGAGAACGGCGTACTGGCCTTCGACGGCGAGCGGCTGGCGGATCAGAAGCGCCTCGCGGACCAGGCCCGCCTGGCCGAAGAGCAAGCCGAGCTTCACATCTCCGATACCTCCTGGACCCTCTTGACGATACGCCTGAGTCTCTACGATCCGGCGGGGAATGGCCTGGTCGAGTCGGGGCTGGAGCGCGAGATCGTCTGGCCCGACGTGGCGTGGCAAGCGGAGAACTACCTGCAGATTCGAGGCTTGCAGGGTCTGGCGGCCGCCGAGCGGGGTCTCCGGGCCCTACTCTCGGATCCGAGATTGACCGCCACCGAGGGCGCGCAATGATCAATCGCCAACAACTCGTCAGCGCGGTTCTTGGTGTGTCGATGGTGTGGCTGTCGTCGTCTCCGGCCGACGCCGGTGCCTTCATCGGCGCCTCCGACGCCAATCCAGACCGCATCCTCCATCCACGGGGCTACGACGGCACCGGCGGGGTGGTTACGGTGGGCATCTGCATCGATCCGGACTCGATCGCCGTCAGCGAGATGGAGATTCCCCTGCGCAACGTCATCGCCGTGTGGAACGCGCTGGAGCCGACCACCGGCAACGTGCGCCGCGGCGACGGTTCCGAACTGGATCCGGATCAGATCGACTGGGAGTCCACCATCCTGCACGAAGTCGGTCACTGTATCGGCCTGTCGCATCCGAACCTGGCGTCCGAATCTCCGGTAGCGAGCGCGGACCGCAACTACACCAAGACCGGTGCTGGGCCCAACGGTGTTTTCGATCTCGATGCCGGTGCGGATGGGGTGAAAGGCTCGGCGGACGATGTGCGGGGCGATGACTTGAATCGCCACTGGTACCAGAACGGCGTGAACAATCCCTTCACCTTGCCGGCGACGGTGGACTTCACCACCTACAGCCGCACGCTGGAGAACCTACCGCCCGGTGATCTGTTCCCCGCCAATGGGGATCTCACCGTATCGGCGCTCTACGGCGTGCCGAATACCGAAGCTTCCATGCAGCAAGGCGCTCGGTCCGGGGAAGAGCAGCGCACCCTGGTGGCGGACGACGTGGCGACCCTTCGCCTCGGCATGTCCGGCCTCGACGAAATCGCCGGCACCGCCGACGACTACACCGTCCACCTGGTCTATGCCGGAGTCTCCGACTCCTGCGATCTGGTGGTGCGGTTGATCAACACGTCGAGCTTCGCCTTCTGTTCGAGCAGCCGAACCACCATCGAAGGCAACCACCAGCGCATCACCTCCTCGTCGGTGACCACCGGCGACTTCAACTGGTTCTTCACGACGGAACGGATCGGTGGTGAAGAGATTTTCTCCGACGGCTTCGAGTCTGGGGATACGACGCTGTGGACGGCGGCGATTCGTTAGACCTGCCCGTCCGGGAACCGGCTATCCGCCCTTGAGAGAGGCCAGCCCGCCGTCCGTGCCCCATACCTGACCGGTCACCCAGCCTGAATCGGGACCGAGCAGCCAGGCGATGAGCGCGGCCACTTCTTCCGGCTGTCCGATGCGGCCCAGCGGATGGAGGCTACGGGACGCCTCCAGAGCCTTCTCGTTGCCGGTGATACGCGCGGCCAAAGGGGTGTCGACCAGACCGGGCGCCACGGCGTTGACCCGCAGGCCGCGGCCGGCATAGGTTGCCGCTGCGGCGCCCACCAACCCTTCGACCGCTCCCTTGGCGGCGGCAATGGCCTCGTGGTTCGGCAGTCCGATGCGCGCCGCCGCGGAACTCATCAGCACCACCGAGCCACCGTCTTTCATCGACCGGGCCGCCGCTCGCACGAGCGCAAAGGCGGTGGTGATGTTGGCGTCGAGGGTGTCCTGCAGTTCTTCTTCGCGCGTCAGATGGGCCGGTTTCAGCAACAAGGAGCCGGCGCAGTTCGCGGCGCCTACCAGGTCGCCCAGCTCGGCGGCCTGGTTGAGCAGATTTTCCACCTGCTCGAAAGAGCGTCCGTCCACTTCCACGGCCAGCCCGCCGATCTCGTCCGCCAGCGCCTCGACCTTTTCGCGCTTGCGGCCTCCAACGGCGACCTTGGCTCCGCCCTCGGCGAGCTGCCGGCAAAGGGCCGAGCCAATGCCGCCGGCTCCGGCGAGTACGGCGTAAACGGGACGGTGGTTTGGGTTGATCATGGGGTCCTCCTGAGGACGGTGGTTCGTTCTTCGGCTTCACTACCGCCATTCGCTGGGGTACGGTGAACGGAGGCAACGGGTGGGGACCGACGCTTCTCAAGCGGATCCACCCGGCAGTCGCAACTTAACTCACCGCATTGAGCTCGAGAGTTCGTGGCCACGAGTCTGGGGATACGACGCTGGGGACGGCGGTGCGGCCGTAGACCGGGTGGCGTTTCCTGGCTGTTGGGTTGGCTCTAGGGGAAATCTTACTGAACTGCGTCGAGTTCCAGGTTGCCTGCCCATGACGGACCTAGAGAGCGCCCGAACGAAGCAATGAGCGCAACAGCATCGCGGTTCTCGTCTTGCCTGGGCTGCCAGGCGACGAGGGAGATGGGGAGCTTCGGCAGACCTCGTGCCTGCCAGATGCCGGCGTCGTCGGCGGTACTTGCACCGGTTAGCCACCGGAGAGACGGGCCACTGACAATGATGCCTTGAATCTCTATGGCTATCCGTGCCCAAGGGCTGGGGTCTCCGTTGAAAAGGACCCGGGCTCGAATCGGAGAACGCGTGGCAGGAAAGGTGAGAGCTCTCTCGCCACTAGGTACGCGATCCACCAGGAAGCCAGCCCGGTGAAATCGGGCGAGCAATCGGGAGCCAACGTACCGCTCGGGCACAGCAACTCGGCCCTTGCTGTCCGCCTGAGCGGTCCAGAGAGTACGTTCGCCACTCTCGTCGGGTACCATGATCTGCGAACCCTCCGCCGGAGTGCCGTCGGGACCTAGAAAAGTCATCGAAATTGAGGAAGCATCCTCGGGTTCGAGTGCAATCTCCAGTGTTCTCTCATCGCGCAGCATGCCGATTGCGACATCGTCTATCTCGGCATCTTTGTATGAGTCGGCTCTAAGATGAAGCTCGAGGCTCCCATTCCGTAAAGCTGGAAGGAGCGCCGATCCGGACTCATCTGTTATGACCTTTCCATGGTATTTGCCAACTTTCTCGGTACCATCCAAGTGTAGATTGCGATATCTGACAACCGTTCCTTCGACTGGCTCTCCGCTGCGAAGGTCGGTGGTATGTATCGAAATTCTGTTGTCTGGGATGAGAAAGTCAAGCCGGGAAGGATCGGGAAAATCTGTCTTGATCAGAAGCTCCCAGTGAGGCTTCCTCTCCGGCTCGTCTGCCGGCTTGACCAGCGCAATGGCGGGAGGTCCATAGAGCACCGTCTCGTAGTGACCTTCGGAGTCGGATTCCGTTCGCAGTTGAAAGTCAGGGTCGTCATCCTGAAGATGAAAGGTGATTTCCGCCTGAATTGGCTCCTGGCCTCGGAACACAGTGCCCGACAAATGAATTGTCTCGGCTTGTATTTCGATCTCTCCATTTTGCCAGTCAGAGAGATCGGTTCTTCCCAGAAACCGCCAGGGTGGAACTTCGACGACGACTTCGATCGGCTCGGCCGGAAGGTGGATGAAAGTCGTGGACAAGGTCGGTCCCAGAGGCTTCTCCGCGATGGGTAGGCGCTCCGGGAACGTTCTCGCCGCGACTTGAGTGCCCATGGGGATCACTAACTCACTGGGCGTGTTCAGATGGACATGCAGCGATGGCAGGAAACGCAGGAACCCGCGAAAGCTCTCGACTTTTCCTGGTCGCAGGGCGAGATCTTGGGAGGGGGCGCCTACCGACGGGGAGCGGACTCGCAGCGAGACGACCCTTTCATAGTGATCGTAGAAGACGGCATGGATCCGTTCCGCGGTGGCGACCTGGACGTCGGGAAGCCTTTCATCCCCTTGTTGGCCGCGAAGAGCTACAGAAGCGTCATATTGGGAGTGACTTCGCATGACCTGGGGGCGATCGAAAACTGCAACTATGGTGGTACCCTCTCCGAAAGGAGTTGACGAGACTTCCACCGCCTTCCCTGCGAGAACCGTGATCGGCTGCGACAGCCAACGATATTCTTTGCTTCGCGTGTCAAAGACGCCAGCGATGATCTGGCCCGCTGGCATGGCGACGCCCTCGAAGGCCTCGCTCCCATTCGCTCTTCTCGACATCTCCGGCATCGGCGCCTTGAGCCACCGATGACTGTCGAGATGAAGGAGTCGAAGTTCCTCTTCGGGCCCGAGGAATTCACCAATGGCAAGCTTTACGGTGCCCGCCGGCACTACTCTCCGAGCTACGATGTGTCCTTGGCCTCGAAATGGTGCTGCCGAAAAGTGGAGGATCCCGTGGGACGGGCTAATCCAGTCGTTCCCCTCGATCCAGTACCTGTAGATGCCCCGTGCTGGCGCCACCCACGTACCCGCCGGTAGAACGGTCTTGGACCGAGCCTCTTGGTTTTCCATCTTCACGAGGTGGACCTCTAGTCCGTCAGGATCCAGAGGCTTGGGTGCGCCCTCGAGCTGAGCATCTGAGGAAAGTGCGACGAACGCTAGTGCGGCCGTGCCATCCACCTGGCCCTGCTCCGGAAACAGGCCAAACTGTTGACCTAAGGCAGGAACCCCCAAGCCTAAACAGGCCAATAAAGTAAGGCCGGGAACCAGGAATCTCTTCATCGTCGCGGTGGGAGTCTAGAACAGCCCGGATTGGAGGGTATGGACGCAGCATTGATCGACCTGGTAGTCGTCGATGCATGTGTCGTCGACATAGTAGAAAAAGCAGCCATCGTCTCCGTCTACGCACCAGCCCCAGAAGTCATTGCACTTTGCAAAGCACTCGTAGTTCTGAGCGTCAAGGCATGGGTTTCTGTACGAATCAGCTTCGTTCTTCTCGGCGGAGGAGTCCGAAGGTGTTCCGTCGACGTTGATTCCTGCAGCGTAGTTTTCCTTTGCGGCGTCAGGATCGAGAGATCCTTCGCCAGCTTCTAGGGGAAGTGTTAAGAGTAGGAAAGAAAGTAAGATGAGGGTGGCGCCCTTGGACATTGAGAAGTCCTTTCTTTCAATGTTTGGCATTCGATTATAAATTGATGAATCCCGGCAGTCAAGGCGGAGCCACAGGGCCGTTGACCAAGTCACCGGAGGGCGCAGGATCAGAGTCACTTCGAACGCTCGATACAGATCGTTGGTCGCTGAGAAGGCCGATCTCGTAGCTCAACTTGGGTAACGGCGCGGACCGCCTCTGCGCCTGAATCCGGTGAACCCCACCACCGGAGTCGCCGCCCATGCTCGATGTCCATAGCCCGATTCACCTTTCCCAGCTTTCCGATGTCCGGGTCTATCCGGATACCACCGACAGCTCCACCTTCTACGCCCTGCCGGTTCGTCCGGCGGTGGAGGATCTGGAGCTCACGCTGACCGGCCGCAAGGTGCGGGGACGGTTCGAGGCGGAGCGTGGGGTGGTTTCGCTGACCACCGTTCTCACCCTTGCGGAGTCGGATCGTCAGCGAGTAGAGCGTTTGCTGACGCAGCGCGCCGAGGGGATGCCTGTGCGGCTGGCGCCGGTGACCTGGGCCGGCGGACGGGTGGTGGTGACCCTCCTCCCCGGGCTGACCCTCGAAGGCTCTCCTTCGCTCTATGGCGACAACCGCTGTTCTCTGCAGCGAAAATTGGACGAGCCGTCGGCCCGGGAACTGGAGAAGGCCTGGGGTCGGGGCTTGCCCGATGCGCAGGCCGAGTACCTCTTGCAGCTCGGTGGAACGCCCAGTTCTGCCCGCCGGTCCTTTCGCTTGGAATCTTCAACCCGGGTGGTGGACGGGGTCGAGGAGCACGCTGCTGCCGCCCGCGGCAGGACCGAGCGGCGGGCGGGCGGTTCTGCCCAGGAACTCCGCTTCGCCGGATCGCTCGACGGGGAGGCCGGGGCCGTTCGACGGATTGGCATGTAACGAATTTATCGCCGGCGTCGCCGGTGATCATCACGAGCCGGACGTCTATGCCTTGGACTGCAACGCATCCCATTTCGACTTCCCGGAGGAGTCGAACCACGACCTAGGAACTAGAGCATGCTGAATCTCGACAGTGCCTTAGAGCTCCACGGAGTCACCGTTTTCCGTGACTACACCTCCCAGAACCGCTTCTGGTACATGCCGGATTCGCCGCAGCTTTCGAAGCAGGGCGGCGAGCACATGTTCCAGCTCCTGATCTATCGGGAGGACATCGCTGCGAGCGAAGAATTCGAGGAGGGCGATCGCGAGGGCGGTGGTTTCTTGACCATGACCGTCGATCTCGAAGTGTCCGCCGGCACTTTGGCCGCGGTGCGCGGTGAGTTGGAAAGCCGGGTGGGCGGCGCGGTGGACCTGGTGCCGGTGCCCTTCGAGCGCGGCAGCGTGCGGGTGACCGCTCTGGGTGAGTCCGCCGGTGCGGCGCCGGGTTTGGCTTCCGGCGACGACGACGAGGAGGGTGGAGGCTCCGGTTTTGTCGAGGAAATCCTCGGTTCGGCGACTCCCTCGCTCTACGGCAAAAATGAGGCGGTTTTGGCGCTGGAGCTTTCGAAGCGCGGCGCCCTGTTGATGAAGTCTTCCATCGAAGCCGGTGGCGCATCGCAGATTGCGATGGTTTACAACCTCGACTACAAGGGCCTGATGCCGGCTCGCGAATGCAAGATCACCATCGATTTCCGGCAGTCCTACCAGCACCTGCGGTCCCGTGCCCAGGTCAACACTCTGTGGTTCAAGGCGGATATCGACGCCGAGATGGAGACTCTCCGCAAGCAGGGGGCGATCACCATCGAGGATGTCGACTACCTGGGCCTGGAAGGGCCGGAATTGGCGGAGCGGGCGACACAGCTCCAGAATTTGGCCAAGGAGCTGGCTACCTGGTCGTTCTTCCGGCCGGGCTTGCAGCCGGGCCAGGTGCTGGCACAGGACCGCGGCGAACTCTCGGTCTACGATCCGGCGGTGGCGGCAGTGGCCAATACCGACGGCTTCACCACTCCCCTGCAAACGGCGGCCACCGGCCGAGGCAACACCGGCGATACCGCCGGGCCGCGCCACGAGGGCCGTTCGGCGACGACCGCCAACACCCGCCCCGGCGGCGAAGCTCCGCCGCCGGCGTCGGAGCGCGATGGCGGTGGCGACGGCGATGCGGCCGACGGCGGCGGCGGCGACCGTCCGTTGACCGCCGTCGAGCGCTGGAATCAGGCCGGCCGGCCGCAGGTGGGCTTCCTGATGCGTTCGCTGACCCAGGAAGAGCAGCAGACCATCACCTTCGATCTGCGTCAGGTTTCCGCCCAGCGGCGGACGGCGGCGCCGCAGAGCTCGATCCGTTTCGCCTCGGGCGGTGCGGACCTGTCGGACAAGATCCTGATGGTGGACCTGCGCCACCCGTTCTTCGAGACCATGCAGGGCACCGTTGGCAGTACGGCGGATTTCGAAGCCGAAGGCGTGCGGTCGATGAATGTCAAGGTGCGCTACGGCCAGCGGGAAGACGGCACGGGACCGAAGGACAGCAAGGAGTTTGTGCTCAACCAGCCGGGAGAGGCGGGCTCCTTCGCCTTCCATCTGGACCATCGCCTGAGCGTCGAACTGGAGTACCAGGTGATCGTCCACTACAAGGCCGGATTCGCCCTGGGCGACGCCTCGCCTTCGGCCACCTCGCCGTGGATTCGCACCACCACCCGCAACCTGGATATCGATCCGCGGGTGGTCGGAGCCACTTTCCCGGTGACCGTCACCGCCGGTCAGGTGGACTGGCAGTCCGTCAGGAGCATCCAGGCGGAGGTCCGCTACGCGGAGGCCGCCGCCGGGGCCAACGACTCGGCGACCCACGTGCTGACCCAGGCGGACTCGACGGCGGAGGTGCACATTCGGCCGCCGGCGGGCGCCTCGCGCAAGTTCGAGGTGGCCTCGACGTACTTCTACGAGTCGACCCAGGAAGGGCCGATCTTGCAGACCGACGAGGGCGCCCAATTGGTGGTGCTCAACCAGCCGCCGACCAAGGCGGTGCCGATTTCCGTCAACCTGGTGGATCCGCTGGCTCGCATTCGCAAGGCGATCGTCGAACTGGGGTACGAGAACCAGCAGACCAGCTTGGAACTGGCCGGCGACGGCGCCAGCCAGGGGTGGACGCTCTTCCGGTCGCGGCTGGACGAGAAACCGCGCTACTCCTACGCCGTCACGGTCTTCGGCAACGACGGCACCACCCAGCGTTCCCCGGAGCGCGAAACCGCCGAGCGCAACCTGATCGTCGGCGATCTGGTGGAGGGCATGCTGGAGGTCGAGGTGCGGATTCTCACCCCCGACCTGGCGGCCGCCGGATTCGTCCTCGCCAAGCTGCGCCTCGACTATCCGGATGCACCGGATTGGGCGGATCCCAACGTCGAGAAGACCTTTGAAGGAAACCCCGAGGCCTTCCACTGGAAGGTGCCGAAGAAGGCCGGCGGCGGTGACCAGTACACCTACACCATGCAGTGGTTCCGGGCGGACGGCTCGCGGGAAACCGTGGGGCCGGAAACGGCGCGGGACGAAGTGTTGATCCTCATTCCTCCGGTAGGGAGCTGACCCATGTCACAAGACTTGAACGCCGCGCTGAGTTACTTCTTTGGATCCTTCTTGAGCGAGGGCCAGCGGCGCACTCTGAGCGCCGCCGGCGAGCGGGCGAAGATCCGCATCGGCAACTACACCCGCTACGCCGGTTCGCCGGTCGCGGTGGTCGGTGGCGAGGAGCGCATGCCGAAGTACGCTGTCGGTGTGGGGCCTGAGCTGCCGGCGGGGGACAACGGCGTTCCGTCCGTCGGCGACGCCACCGTAGGACAGGGTGCGAACCAGGTCTTCCTCCTCTGGCTGCGGGAGGTGGCCGACATCCAGCACGACTCCGCTGAGGAGATCGAACGGGTGATGTCGAACGTCGACTTCTACGCTCCGGAAGGCAGTTCCGCCAACGCCGCTGCCTGGGCGGAGGCGATCGCCGGCACGGCGGACCGCGCCAGCCTTGCGGTGAACTTCTTCGATCACGAGGAAGTGCCGGCTGGCTTCGAAAGTCTGGCCGAGTCGGTGCAGGACTTCCGCGAGACGCTGCATCACTTCTTCACCTTCGCTGAGGACGGCGAGTACTACGAGCGCTGGTCCGGCAGCGGGCGCGAGGTGCCCGACGGACTCTCCTCGATCTATCGTCAGCGCAACATCGTCGAACTGCAACTCAAGCGATATGACGAATACATCTACTCGCTCGTCCCCGCTCGCTTCCTGAACCCGAGTGCCGCCGCCGATAGCGGCATGCGGGAGGTGGTGTGGGGTTTCCGGCGCGGTGACGATGGCGCCCCGGCCGAGGCACGGGTGCTCTTGACGGTGCCGAAGGACTTCGGCAACGCCGGCGATTTCTACGACTTTGTCGCCTTCGAGGCCGAGGAGGGCGAAGGAGCCGCCCTGCCGGTGACCGCCCGCTCGGCGGTCGATGCTCGGCTGGCGGACTTTCTCCAGGATCTGCCGGAGGAGGGCGAAGCACGCTCGGCGGCTCTGCGCAATTCGACGATCACCACCGACAACGATGAGCCGGCGGTCAAGGTGTTCGCGCAGGTGGCCGAGGGTGTCACCCTGCCGGACGGCGTGCGAAGCATCGGTACGGGGCCGACCCAGATGCTCCTGGTGCCGCCGGAGCGGGTAACGGAACTGGCGGCCCTCGAGGGCGTCGATTCCCTGGAGGCGCCGAAACCCCTGTTCCCCAGGCTCGGGGACGTGCGGCCGATGGTCAATCTGCCCGCCCTGGAGGCGCGAGTCGCCGCCGCCGACCGCGGTGGCGCGGGGGTGGTGGTCGGCGTGGTCGATAGCGGCCTCGATGCTCAACATCCGGCCTTCGCCGGCCGGGTCTTGGGCGTTTGGGACATTGCAGACCCCGCCGGACCCACCCCGGCCTCCGCCTGGAATGCCGGCAATTCGGGTGTGTTCGACGGCTTCGAGGACGCGATTCGGAGCTTCTTCTGGGATGCCGGGACCGAGTTCACCGGCCCAACGGTGACCAATGCTCGGGATACAGGCTCCCACGGT
Source organism: Acidobacteriota bacterium (assembly GCA_039030395.1). Classification (NCBI taxonomy): domain Bacteria; kingdom Pseudomonadati; phylum Acidobacteriota; species Acidobacteriota bacterium. The sequence goes on along the minus strand of JBCCEF010000011.1, from coordinate 125,914 downwards.
ACCCATGTGACGGGTATCGCCGCCGGTGCGGCGGTGACCGGCTCGGATCCGTTGCCGGCGGGCATGGCACCGCGGGCGGACATCGTCGCCGTGCACCGCGGCCGGCCGGAGCCAGACCCGGACGATCAGTTCTCCCAGGACAATCGAGACATCTCCGATTGGGACACCTACACGGCGATCGCCTACATCTTGGAAAAGGCGCGGCGCCACCGCGAAGGCACGCCGGTGGTGGTGAACATGAGCTTCGGCCACCACGACCACGCTCACGACGGCACGGCCGCTCTGAGCCGCAGCTTGAACGAGGTCTCCCAGCTCAACAATTCGGCGCGGCCGGGCTTTGCGATGGTGGCGGCGGCGGGCAACGAGCGCTCCGACCAGCGCCATATCCAGCGCAGCGTCGGGGCCTCGGCGACCCGCAATTTCGACTTCGACCTCACCGGTTTCGACAGCCGTAGCCGCTTCACCGAGGTGGTGACCGTCTGGGTGACCAATCCGGACCCCGACAACGTCAACAACCTGGCGCTCGACGTGACCACCCGGCAACCGGGCTCGGCGACGGCGGTCACGCCCACCTACAGCCAGCAAGCGACGCACTCTCCGAGCTGGCAAAGCTTCTGGGGGCAGGGGGTTCACGTGGGCACTTCCTTTGGCCCACGGGACCCGCACAACAACGACTTCAACGTTCGGGTGCGACTGCAGACGGCGGTTGGGATCGTGCCGGACCCGGCGGGAACGGTGAACTTCCTCGGCGCCAACTGGCGCCGAGTGCGGCTGGATCGAGACTGGAACATTTCCGGTACCACCACCCAGATTTGGGGTACCGGGCTGCCGGTGGCGCTGGGGCCCTCGACGGCCAACGGTTTGGCTGGGTTCCTGTCGATCTTCAGCCTCCCGGCGCCGAGCGCCGCGGACCTCACGGCTTTCAACAATTTGACCACCGGGCGCTGGCGGGTGTCGCTTCGCAACCGCACCTCCGGGGCCCTCGATTTCCACGTCTGGGCAGGGCGGGAGAACGCTCAGTTCCGCAACGTCGGAGCGGCGGACATCTCGCACCTCATCTGCACTCCGGCGGAGGCCGATGGGGTGATCTCGGTGGCTTCCTGCAACGCCAACCTCGCGGTACCGAACCCGCCGGGCGCGGACATCATCGCGGACGGCAACCCGGAGGGGGCGATCACCAGCTTTTCGAGCCCGGGACCGCTGCGCAACCAGGCGACCAATCCGGGGGTCGACATCACGGCGCCGGGCAACATGATCATTTCGGCGCGTTCGCAGGTGGACGTGGCCGGCGGCACTAACCTGCTGACCGTCAACGCCAACGCCGTGCGCATGGCGGGCACCTCCATGGCCAGCCCGGCGGTGGCCGGCATCATCGCGAATATCATGGCCGAAGAGCCGAACCTGACCATCGACCAGATTCGGACGCGCTTCGCCACCTGCTCGATCCCGACGACGTTGCGCGACGGCACCACCGCCATGCCGGCGACGGCGCCGACCTCGGCGAACGACTGGGGCGAAGGGTTGATCGACGCCAACCGGATGAAGCCGTGAGACGTCGGGCTCGGCTGTCGGGGCAGCGCGCCGGGCGGTAAGGAGCAATCCCTGTGACCCGGGGTCTCGACGCCGCACTGGAGTTCTTTTTCGGCAGCGTACTGAGCCATTCCCAGCGATCCGTGCTGCGGACCGCTGGGGATCGGGCCAAGGTGCGGTTGGGTCGCTACGGTCGCTACGCCGGCTCGCCGGTGGCGGTGCTCGGCGGCGAAGAACGCACACCGCGCTTTTGCCTCCGGGTTGGCCCGGAGCTGGCGGTCGGGCTCGACGGCATTCCAGCGGTGGGTGAGGCCTCCGTCGCCGACCACTCCCCCCAGGTCTTTCTGTTCTGGCTACGAGACCTGGCCGACATCCGCCACGACTCCGCCGTAGAGATCGAGCGGGTGTTGAGCAATCTCGACTTCTACGGCTCGCCGGAAGGGGGTCAACAGGCGTCCTCCTGGGCGCGGGCGATTGCCTCCCTGCCGGATCGCTCGGTTCTCACCCGCAATCTCTTCGAGTGGCTGGAGGTGCCTTCGAACCTTGCTGGACTGGCGGAATCGGTACCGAGCCTGCGCGAAACGCTCCACCACTTCTTCACTTTCAGCGAGGAGGGGGAGTACTACGCACGGTGGTCCGGCAGCGGTCGATCCGTTCCCGCGGACCTGTCGGAGACCTACCGCCAGCGCAACCTGGTGGAAGCTCGCCTGCGGCGCTATGAGCCCTACATCTACTCCCTGCTACCGGCTCGCTTTCTCGATCCCAGCGCCCCCGCGGGCAGCGGAATGCGGGAAGTGGTTTGGGGATTCCGCTTCGGCGAGGATGGAGCGCCGATCGGCGTGCGGGTTCTCCACACGGTGCCCAAGGACTTCGAGGGTGCCGGGGACTTCTACGACTTCGTGGGCTTCGAGGCGGAAGAAGGGGAGGGCGTCGCCCTGGCGGAGGCGGCGCGCTCGTCCGTCGATGCTGGCCTCACCGGATTCCTGCAGGAACTCTCCGAGGAACCCGAGGTGCGCCTCGCCGCCCTGCAGCGCTCCGATCTCACCACCGGCGGCGACGAACCGCGGGTGAGGATGTTCGCTCGTGTGACGGCAGGATTCGAGGCACCGGAGGGCGTGGGAGGTGTGGGTGATGGAACGACGCGGGCCTTGCGAGTGCCGGTGGATCGTTTGGCCGAAGTTGCGGCTCGCGATGACGTCGAGTTCTTGGAGGCGCCGAAGCGGATGTTCCCCCGCTTGGTCGATGTTCGCCCGATGGTGAATCTGCCTGCCCTCGAAGCGCGCATTCCCGCCGACCGGCGGGGCGGAGCGGGGGCTGTGGTCGGAGTGGTCGACGGCGGTTTCGACGCCCAGCATCCGGCCTTCGCCGGGCGGGTGCTGGGTGTCTGGGACCAGTCCGACACCACCGGTCCGACCCCCGCTGATGGCTTCAACGTCGACGACGGACCCTTCTTCGATGTGCTCAACGAGCGCGATTTCGGCTACGGCACGGAGTTCACCGGCGCCACCGTGTCCCAGGCCCGTGACGGCGGTTCCCACGGCACCTACGTCGCCGGCGTCGCTGCCGGCGCAGCGGTGGGCGGTGCCGATCCCGTACCGGCGGGCATGGCGCCGCGGGCGAACATCGTGGCGGTCGCCGCCGGCCGGCCTCGGCCGCAGCCGAACAACCCTTTTGCGGATGCGAACCTCAGGGTCTACGACCTCGACATCTTCAACGGGGTCCAGTACATCCGGGAAAAGGCGCGGCGCCACCGCGAAGGAACGCCGGTGGTGGTGAATATCAGCCTGGGGTTCAGCGACCATGCGCACGACGGCACCGCCCCGCTGAGCCGGGCGCTGGCGGACCTATCGGCGGTGGACGGTCGGGAGCGCGAGGGATTTGCCATCGTGGCGTCCGGCGGCAACGAGCGCAAGGATGATGGGCACATCCAACGCCGCGTCGCTCCCGCGGCTCGGCAGGACTTCGACTTCGACTTCTCCGGCGTGGCGGGCAACAGCTCGGACTACGAGGTGGTCACCCTGTGGATGACGAATCCGGACTCACGCCGCCATCTCGCCATGGAGGTCACCACCCGGCAGCCGGCTTCTCCGGCGGCGGGTACGCCTACCTACACGCAGCGGGTGGATCACACGCCTCACTGGGTGACTTTCTGGGGGCAGGGGATTCATGTCGGCACTTCGTTCGGGCCACGGGATCCGGTGAACGGGGATTTCAATGTTCGCATCCACTTCCAGTCGGCTCTCGCCTTGGTGCCCGATCCGGCCGGATCGATTCTCTTTCGCTCGGCGCGGCATCGCCGGGTGTTGGTGGATCGCGACTGGACGATTCGCGGCACGACGACGCCGGCTTGGCAACAGGGGTTCGTGGTGCCCTTGGGCGACTCCACGGTGCAGGCCGGTGCCAAGCAGGGTTTGAGCGCGGCGGATGTTGCGGTGCTCAACGGTCTGACCGTCGCCCACTGGCGGGTGGGTCTCCATAACCGGTCCTCGCGCGCAATCGAGTGTCACGCCTGGGCCGGTTTGGAGAACGCGCGCTTCCGCGGTGTCAGCGCCGGGGATCGTCAGCACCAGGTCAGTGCGCCGGCCGACTCCTCGGGGGTGATCGGGGTCGCTTCCTGTAACAGCAAGCTGCTGGTGCCCAACGCCCCGGCGGCCCATCGCCTCGCCGACACGAATCCCGAGGGCGCGATTTCCAGTTTCTCGAGCCCGGGTCCCTTGCGCAAGCAGCCGGCGAACTCCGGGATCGAGATCACCGCTCCGGGCTGCAGTGTGATCGCCGCCCGCTCGCGGCAGCATGCGGTGGAGGAGGCCCAGGCGGGCCGCCGCCATGCGAACACGGTCAATGCGCTGGCCATGCGCGGACGAGGTACCTCCGTTGCGAGCCCGGTGGTCGCCGGCCTGATCGCCAATGTGATGGCCGAGGAGCCGAACCTCACCCTCAGCCAGATCCGCGCTCGCCTCGCCCAGTGCTCGGTGCCGACGACGCTGCGCGACGGGGTGACCCCGATGCCCTCCAACCTGCCGACGTCCGCCGACGATTGGGGCGCCGGCTTGATCGACGCCGACAAGCTGAAGCCGTGACTCGAAAGCTGCAAGCCAGCCATTCTCACCAGCGACCATAGCGAGAGGAGTATCCTGGAGCCATGAACGGTGACTGCCCCCCACCCGACCGACCCGCCGAAGAGCGCCCCGCCGACGAGCAAGGCGCCGAAGCGACCACCGCCAACGAAGCCGCCGCGCCCGAAGGCGCCGTCACCCTCACCCCGGGCCAGCACGCCAAACTCGATTCGCGTCTCGGCGAAGCCCTCGGAGACGCCGGTCCGGAGGCGGATGCCGGACCCTTTGAGGTGACGGTGAGTTTCCACGGTCCGATCCCCAGCGCTCATGACCTCGCAACCTTCGGTCTGGCTCGTCTTGGTGACCTGGTCCTCGGCCGGGTGGACCGCGCGGCCCTCGGCCGGTTGACGGCGCGGGACGATGTGAAGAGCGTTTCCTTGATGGGGAGTTCTTACCTGAGGTAGAGGCTTGGGACTCGAAGGCCGCCCGGTCCCCGACGACCAAGCCCTGAACCGACCCTCACGAACCTCCCACCACCCCACGCCGACGTCTCGGGTATTCACCGAGAACGGGGTATCCTCGCCTGTGCCCAATGGCGGGCCAGAAACTCAGAAATTACGTGGCTCTCTGGCGTCCAGGGGGAGCCTTGAGAGGGGACGATACATCGTGGAAAAACTGCGTTTGGGGTTGGAGTGGTTTCTCAATCCGGATCACCTACCGCTGCTGGTGGCAGAAGAGAAGGGGTGGTTTCGCGAAGCGGGGATCGAACTGGAGCTGGTGGAGCCGGAGAAGCACTTCGATGCCATGGAGGAGATCGAGGCCGGGCGGATGGAGGTGGCGATCACGGAGCCCATTCACCTGGTGCAGGATCGCGCCAAGGGCGACAAGGTGGTGGGTTTTGCGCGCTTCCTCCACACCAACGGCGGGGTGATGTACCTCGAAGGCTCAGGGGTAGAGCGGCCGCGGGACATGGCCGGCAAGCGCATCCAGTATCCCGGCGCTCCGGGTCCCGGTGGGCCGGCCATTGTCAGAACGATGATCGAGGCGGACGGCGGAACTTGCGATCCGGCGGACTTCACACCGGTCAACAACGGTTTTCTTCACACCGACGCGCTGCTCGAAGGCAAGGCCGATGTGGCGACCCTGATCTTCTACAACTTCGAGGTCATCGAAGCCCGCGGGCGCGGCGCGAATCCCGGCTTCTTCGCGCTGAAGGATTGGGGCGTGCCGGATTTTTGCCAGCTCATCCTGATCACCAGCGAAGAGGTGATGGCGGAGCGTCGACCGCTGCTCGAGAACGTGGTTCGTCTGATTCGGCGGGGTATCGACTTCGTCCATCAGCAGCCGGCTGAAGCGCTGGAGATCTACGACCGGCGGACCACCGGCGCCTACTCGAAGGACGAGCTGGGCGCGGCGATCTTCGACGCCACGGTCGGATGCTTCACCCACGACCTGTCGATGAGTCACGATTACTACCATCGCCTCGGCGATTGGCTGGTGGCGACCGGCCAGTGCGACGAAGCGCCGGATCGACTCGTCTACTGGACCAACGAACTGGTGGTGTGAGGGCGGGGCGCTGTGGCGAGGTGCTCCAGTCGGCTGGCTGGGAGAGGGCGATCAGGCTGGAAGCACGAGCACTTCATCCGTCAGCTCGCGCTCCGTCAAGGCCCTCACCTCGGTCGTGAAGAACAGCTCCCCGGCCATCCGGTAGCGGGTTTCCTGGGCGTCACCGCGGAACGGAATGCGCATCTCGACCGGTGCTTTGCCGGCTTCCAGGAAGTGCTCCACGGTGGGGGAGATGCCGTCCGGTGGCTCGAGGGAAGTGAGGCGGAGGTTGGCGCCGGCGAGACCGTCGGTGGGCAGCAGGACGACCTTCACCTTGAGCAGCCGGAGATGCGTGTCGCCCACCACCAGCAAGGGGCCGGCCGCCGGCAGCCACTCGCCCTGCAGCACCTCGGCGTTCCTGGCGGTGGTGCGCAGGCGGTAGCGGTAGCCGCGGGCGAAGTCCGCCGCCGGGGGGACCGACCAGAAGGCCGTGGGCTGCTCGGCGGTGAGGTCGACGCCGGTGCGCGAGGCTTCGCCGCCGTCCAGGGTCTCCAATTCCACGAAGGCGCTACGCAACCGTTCGAGCGGATCCGCCAGAACGATGCGCACCCTCCGTTCGAGGATCTCCGGCGGTTGGATCAGCAGGTGACGCTGCTCCGGACCGATGTGGCCCTCCACGGTAACCTCACCGCCGTCCTTCAGGGCCAGGGTTCCGGTGAGATCAACGGCGGTACGACCCCACACGGCGACGGCGACCTCCCGCCGCTCTGCGTCGAGCAGGAGGGATAGCGAGCGGCTGCCGTCCGACAGACGGCCTTCGAAGCGCTCGGCGCGATCGAGCACGGTGGGCCCGAGGGCGATGCGTAGGCGGCGCCGTTGAGCGGCGACTTCCGGTTCGACCAACAGGGCGCGCGTCGGCGCCGGGGCGAACTCCGTGTCCGCCGGCGGTTCACCGAGGTCGTCCGATGCCGGCCGGGCGAGGGTCCGGCGTTTCACCTCGACCTCGCCGGCGGGCAGCACGGTGGCCGCCCTGGGTTCGTCCTGCGACAGCACCAGGGTGCGCCTTTCGTCGCCTACCCGAAGGTCGAGTTGCACTCGGTCCACCCCGCTCCAATCGGCGCCCGGCAGGCTGAAGGCTTCGAAACCCTGGTGCGCTGCGGCCGGATCTAGGAGGTCTACTTCGCGCAGCCAGTCGGTTGCGGAATTCGCTAGCGACACGGCGCCCTGGGGAGCGATCCTCCGGGCCTGCACGGAGGTTTCCCGCAGGTCGTAGGTCAAGGTTTGTTCGTCTTCCTGGGAGAACGCTCGCAGCACAAAGGCGCCTCGGGCGATGGAGTCGCGCCGGGTAGACGATGGGCCTTCGCCGGAATCGGTCTCTGCCTGTGCTGGCGCGGCCGCCGGCTGGAAGAACAGCATCTCCGACAGCTCCAGCAGGGTCTTGCGAATCTCCTCCTCGCGCTCCGCCAGCACCGTCGGGTCGCTGCCGGTGTAGTCCACGTCCTCGATGCGGATGTGGCCCTCGCGGGCCAGCGCTTCGGCTTCGCGATCGAGATCGGCGCGTAGGTACAGGGTGTCCGCCGCCAGGCGGGTGCGCAGGTAGTCGTAGGCCATGCGGTAGTCCACTTCGGCGCGCAGGCCGCGGGCCTGGGCCAGCCCGGAAAAGGTGAGGTCGTAGATCACCAGCAGCGGCGTCGCCGTGCCGTCCAGAGCGGCCTCCGCGAGAACCGCGCCGTCTGCCGTCAAGGGGGCCGAGAAGATGGCGTGCTGGTGGTGGAAGAGGGACGGTGCCGCGCTGCCCAGGACCTGTTCGACGAACCGCCCTGCCGGTGTGGACCCGTTCTCGGCGTCGCCTTCGCCGGATTCGGTCGCCGCCGTGTCCACCGCCTCTGCCGGACTCTCCGTTCCCAATATCACCAACCGCACGCCGCCGCGGTCGAACACCACCGGCACGATGTTCGGTTCAACTTCGAACCGCTCGGCGATCTCGTCGCGGGCGTCGGCGACCTGCTCCTCTGGCGGTTCGAGATCCACTGCCAAGCGCAGGAAACCGCCGCGGGCTTCGTCCTCGTCGGCGGTGCCGCGGTAGCGCAGCAGTTCAATGCCGCCGCCGGGACCTTCGGTGACGCGGGGCGTACCCGGCAGCAGGTGAAAGGTGGCGGGGTCGGCGTGGTCGCGGAAGAAAGAGAGGCCGGCGGCCTCGACGGGAGAGTCCAGGAGCAACATATCGACTCCTCCGGCGCGCCACCGGCGCCGGGCGTTACGCCGGTGCCGGCAACCGCAGGGAGACGACCCGCTGTTCGGTGCCGCTGGGCGAGAGCTTCCAGGCCAGCATTCCGTGCCAACCGCCGTTGGGTCGCGGACCGAGGGCGCGCACCGCCGCCAGGTGCCGTTGGTAGGCCTCGAGGTCCGGTGTGGCGAGCCCCCCCGACCAGCTTTCGGAGACCGCGTCGTCGTTCCCCCAGCAGCGCGAATCGGCGCCGACGGTGACCGCCACGAGGTCGCCGCCGCGCCACCCGAAGCTGACCCAGAACCCGAGTTCGGCGGGCCGCGGCCGCGGCGTCACGGCGGGCGGCGGGGCATCGATCAAGGCGGCGCAGGGGGCGACGAAGGCGGACCACGGGCCGGCTTGCCGCCAGCGGGCGTAGAGCTCGATTCGGTCCTTCCAGCGCGCGGCCATCACCGGTTTGAGGCCGACCGGCGCGCCCGCCGGCACGGGCGGAAGGTCGATGCTTTTCACCGGAGGGAGCCGGTGGTAAGGCTTCGCCTGCAGGCCGCCGGTGGCGGACCAGCGCAGGCCGATCCAGGTCGGCAGTCCCCAGGGGTGGTCTTGCAGCTCAAAGGCCGCGTTCAGCGCTGCGGAATCCACCCCCGATTCAAAGGTCATGCGCACGCCGTGGGCGGTATTCGGCGCCCCGACCAGCACCTCGAAGGGTCGGCCGCCGGCTCGGCGGGCCCGCCGGCAAGCTTCGACGAAGTTCACGGAGTCCGGCGGGCTTCGCCAGGTGATGGTCTGTAACAACGAATCGAATGAGTCGCCATTCATGGTGCAAGGCCTTCTTCCCGAGCCCTTTTCTCCCGACGAGGATCGGAAGCCGCCGAGAAACCTTTACGAAACCACCTGAGGTTCGATCATGCTGACGATGACCAATCCTATGACCGTCGCCCTCGGCAACCAGTCCTACACGATCTATCGGGACGATGCCAACAAAACCGGCCCGCTGCGCCGCAACGAGCGGCGGCGCTGGCAGTTTTACATGCTGCCGCCGGAACCGCGCATCGCGCTGGATCCGGACGGCAATCCGATCTTCTCGATGGTCGTCTATCGGCACGACGAAGATCGCCTGACGGTCGAGGACACCGCCGAGGACGTCGGTGGCGGCATCCTCACATTCACCGTGGACCTCGGAGTGCCGCAGCAGACCTTCCAGCAGATCAAGAGCCGGGTGAAGTCGATGGCCTTGGGCGATGCCCTGGGGGCCGCTGGCGATATAGAGATCGACCTCACCTACGTGCCCTTCCTCGAAGGCACGGTGGCGGTGGCGGTGGCCGGCGAGCAGGGCGACGACACCGGTGAGGATCGCGAGTTCGTCGAAAGCGTGGTGGGCGCCGGCAAGGTGGCCGGTGTCGGCGGCAACCGCAAGGCGGTGATGGTCAAGCTCACCCAGGCCGGCGCCGCGCTGATGTCGCAACTCGACCAGCTCCGCACGCTACCGATCAACGTCCAGTACGACCTCGAGTTCGAACACCGCCTGATGGGTGTGACCATGCGCGTGTGGTGCGATATGGAGTCGTCCTACGAACTGACCCAAACCCTACATCACGAAAAGGTCGACGAATGGGGCGGCTATCTCTCCTTGAGCCGGAGCCGTGGCCGGATCGACAAGGTGACCAGCGTGGTGGAGGAGCTGGAGCGCAGCAAAGACGCCGGCGTGGAGGTCACTCCCGGCAGCTCGGAGGTGGAGGAGGAGACCATCCTGGCCCTCGAGAAGTTCGGCCTCGACATGCTCGCCCGGGAATTGGACAAGGCGCTCGAAGCCTCACCGCCGCCGGAGGAGCTGGACCGCCAGTGGTTGGAGTCGTTCAAGCAGGACTATTCGAGCAACTTCAACTTCCAGGTGGATCGCAAGATGGTGCTGGTTCAGGGCTACACCCCCTCGGCCAATCTGGAGAACGTCTTCCAGCGCGGTGACCTCGACGAGATGGTGGCCTTCGTCGATCTAAGAACGGACTTCTTCACCTTCCTCAAGGTACCGATCCGGGTGAATGCGGATTTCACCAACTTGCCGGTCCATTCGGTCACGGTGACGGTCCACTACCGGCGCCAGCGGGTGGGCGGCGGTGGTTTCGAAGAGATCGACAAGTCCTTCAACTTCACCGACGGTGCGCAGATCCAAACTTTCCTCACCTTCGCCAACCGGCTGCGGGACGTGACCTACGACTGGTCCGCGACGGTGCACTACGAAGACTCCGACAAGAGCTACACCTTCGACCAGAGCGACGTCCGCGACGACTTCTTGGTCATCGATGTCGGCCAGCTCGGAATGCTCGAAGTGGATCTCGGCCTAGGCCTGGTGGATCTCGAAAAGTTCCCGCAGGCCAAGGTCAGTTGCCGGTATCACTCGGACGCCTTGGGCGAGACCGTGGAGCAGAGTTTCCTCTTCGACCAGGACAACGAAGGCTCCGTGTGGACCGAAGTGATCCACGAGGAGTGGGACAACACCTGGGAGTACAAGGTCGACTGGCGCACCGCCGACGGCGACATCCTGGAAGGCAACTGGACCCCCTCCAACTCCAGCCGAGTGCGGGTGGACGCGCCGATTCCGGACATGCTCGATGTCGCGGTGGTGTGCAGCGGCCAGTTCGGCCAGGAGGTTGACTCCATCGCCCAGGTGGCCGTGTCGCTGCGCTACCAGGACGAGGCCAACGCCTACACGGAGGAAGGGCAGCTCCTGTTCACGGCGGACCAGCAGCAGCTCACCTGGCAGGTTCCGCTGCGCAATCGCGAGTTGCGGGACTACGAATACCGCTACGCCATCATCTACCGCGACGGGGTGATCAAGAACTTCCCGGAAACCCCGGACGAATGGCTGCCGGGGCAACCGGGCTTCATCGCGGTGGGCGAAAAGTACACCCTGGAGGTGAACCTCTACCCGATGCTCCTGACCTATCCGGACGAGGCCAAGGTAGTGCAGGTGGACCTGGCCTACGAGGATCCGGCCAACGACGTCGCCGAGACCGACAGTTTCGTCTTCAGCGCCGACAACAAGGATCCCGAGGTATGGCGGGTGAGCGGCGCCGACGGTGGACCGAAGCAGTACACCTACACGGTCACCTATATGTCCACCACCGGCGAGGTGCGGCGGATGGACCCGGTGCTCCAAGAAGCCGAGGCGATCGTCATCAAGCCGCTGGTGCTGCCGGAGCCGGAGCCGGAACCCGATCCGGAACCCGGGCCGACTCCCGCGGACCCGACGCCCAGCCCGGCGGATCCCGAGCCCGGTCCCACCCCTGCGCCCGGCGGCTGATCCGCCTGGAGTCGCCCGGTGATCGATCTCAACGCCCCCCTTCGCACCGTTGCCGGGGTCGACCTCGCTGTCGATTCCGAGCAACCGACGCGCTTCCACGTGCTGCCTGCCAAACCGCGGGTAGCCCGGAAGGAATTCGCGCCGGCCGATGGCGACGGCGTGGTGGTGGAGAAGCCGGATCTCGGCCTGCTCCGCTTCCTGCGCGAGGGTGAGGTCACCGGCGGCCATCTCCACCTGGGCCTGGAGGCGGGGTACCCGGCGGAGCGGCTGGAGGCCTGCCGGGAAGAACTGGCCGACGAGCTGTCCGACGACGGTGTAGAGCTGGTGGCCGTCACCCCCGTATCGGCGTCGGCGGAGTTGCTGTTTCTCGGCCGCGAGACGGACGACGACGGCGGCCTCTCCGGTCTGGTGCGGCGCGGCTACGGCTGGGTCGCCGCCGGGGTCGACGCCCCCCATCGCTCGCGTTTCGCGGTGGATCTGGACCCGGCCGGCGTCGCCCTGATGGAGGCCGCCATGGTGAGCGGCGGGGCGCCGGTGGGAGTGATCTACCGATTCGGCATCGAGGGTCTGTGGCCCGCCCTCGAAGCGGTGGCTCGGGTGGACTGGGAACGGGTGTATGACCACTTCTCGAGCCACGAGCGCCGCGGCGTGCTGCTGGCGGTGGAGGACATCCAGCGCATCCGCGAGGATCTGGAGGAAGAGGGCGCGATCGCGATCGAGGTGGTGCGCGGCCTCTCCGGCGAGCATCTGCTCACCGATCCCTCGGTCATCCTGGCCTGGATTCAACGCGAGATGGTGGAGCGCTTCTGCGAGCCGGTGATGCCGATGTCCCGCGAGCCGGCGAGAGCCTCCCTGGGCGGAGTGGGCGAGCTGCTGGGGGCAGGTTTCTCCTATGCCGTCAAGGCCCGCACCCAGATCGAGCGGGCCCAAGGGGTCATCGATTTCAATCGCCGGGCGGTCGTCTCCCGGACGTTGACCGCCGAAGCCCACCTGGCGGATCTGCTGGGCGACTCGCCGGTGGAGGAGCACCTTTCCGATGCCGAGACGGCGGATCATCCCTTCTTCCGGCGCTTTCGCCTCGAGGTCGAGAGCACCCGGCCGCTATCGGAGCTGCATCTGGAAGAGGCGGTGCTGCACTTCTCCTTCGGCACCCACGACGACAGCGGCCAGCTCGCTGCCGCAAACCGCACCGTCCAGTTCGAGAGCTGGGCCGACGCTTCAGCGGACGGCACCTGGTCGTTGCTGCCGGAGGTTCGCTTCGCCGACGAGGCACCGATCCACCAGGGCGAGGCGGTGCAGCTACCGGTGGTGACCGGCGACAGCCGCGCCCTGTCCCTCGACTTCGGTCGCCTCCTCGGCCTGCGCGAGCTGCGCCTCGAAGCGCCCGCCGATGAGCGGGTTCTGATGTGCCGGGTGAAGGTGAATCACCGGCGGGGCGAGGAGATCCGGGACGATCGCGAGGTGGTGCTGACCGGGGATCACGCCGCGGAGACGGTGTGGTTTCACGACTTCGAGGAAGGCGACCAGCTGGAGGTGCTCCCGGCCTACCTGACCGCCGAGGGGCGCCAGGTCACCCAGGATCCGCTGATCGCCGACACCCGGATCCTCCGCCTGCCGCCGGCCTTTCCGGGCCGTATGACCGTGCAGCTCCTGTCGGACGACGACTGGACGGATCTCGACCAGGTGGTGGTGGCGGTCCAGAAGTCCGAAACGGCGCCTGCCGGAACGTTCACCTTCTCGGGTCCCGGTGAGCTGGTGCCGGTAGCCCTCGACCTGCCGGATCCCGCCGACCGCAGCTTTCGCTACCGGGTGGCGCGCACCTGGTCGAGTGGGGCGGTCGAGGAGGACGACTGGACCACCAGCGACGCCTCTCTGGTGGTGGTCGGCCGGGTGGCGAGCGACCGGCTGGTGGTGGACGTCGTGCCGGTGGGTCCGGAGCTGACCGCCGCCGGCATCCTCCTGATCGAGGTGGAGCTCGCCTACGTCGATGTACCGAACCGCGTTCGGGAACTCGATCAGGCCGTCTTCCGGGCCCGCGCCGATCGCCATCGCTGGCAGATCGCCCTCGCCGATCCTCAGCTTCGAACCTACGAATACCGCGTCATCGTGCACCGCACCTCCGGTGACCGGGAAACCGGCCCCTGGACCACGACCGGCGACCAGATCCTCACCATTCCCATCGTAGCCAGCCTTTAGGAGATTTCTCATGTTGAGCGTCATGGACCCGGTTGAGCTGGAAGGCCTCCAGATCTTTCGCGACGACGAAGACCCCCGCAAGTTCTACCCGCTGCCGGACCAGCCGGTGATCCCCGCCGACGACGAGGGCAATGCGGAGTTTCTGTTTATCAAGTACCTCAAAGAGGTCGACTCCCTGACCGACGATGAAGAGGCGGGCGGCGGTTTCGTCATGTTCCGCTCCGTCCTGCATCTCGACGAAGAGCGCCGAGAGCGGGTGATCGAGGGCCTGCGTACCCGTCTCGAGCAGGAGAAGGCGGCCGGCGAGAAGCCCTTTGGCCACAAGATCACCAACACCGAGCCGATCCTCGCCTCCCCCCTGTGGAGCGACGGCGAAGTGTCGCTGGCCACCTTCCAGGTGAGCGACACGGGGCTGGTGCGCCACGCCACCGAGACGGTGCGGCCGGACCTGGCCGGCGACCTCGGGGCCTCCATGACCTTGGAACTGGACGACACCGGCACGGAGATCTTTTGGAGCGCCTTCGAGGACCGCGACCAGCAAATCCCGATCGTCGTCTCCTACGACCTCACCTACAAGGCGCGGGTCTCCGCCACCATGAAGATCCACGCCGAGCGCTCGGTGATCGAGCGCCGGGTGTGGAGCCAGGCCCGGCCCTACAAGCTGGTGCGCCGGCCGCGCGCCCGCTGGGTGCGCATGGCTCACCAGGGCGCCCTCAATCCGGCGGTTATCGCCACCCTGATGGCGCGTAGCCAGCATCCGGTGAGGGCGATGATCCGCACCCGCCGCCTGCGCGAGTCCATCCGCCAGGCGATCCTCGAGCAGGAGATCCGGGTGGAGATCGACACGGACGAGAGCGGTGGTGGCGACTCTTCCGTGCAGCAGTCGCTCTTCACCCTCGCCACGGAGGTGTTGACCGAGCGGGTGATCCCGGCGATGTTCGGCGACGCCCAACCCGGCGCCGACGACGAGGACGACGAATCCGGCAGCTTCGACCTGCTAGAAGTCTCCGCCGACGATCCGGGCATGGTGTTCGATCTGCAACTCGATTCGCGCCAGACCATCGACCGCAAGGTCTATCCCAACGGTCCCATCCACCTGCTGCTGGACGATCCCGACGCCGTCGCCTCGTCCTTTCGGGAACTGCGCCTGACGGACGGCTTCTTCAGTCTGATGCAGGTCGCCGTTTCCACCTCCGGGGTGAACTTCGAGCGCGACGGCATCGCCTCCATCCAGGTGTTCCTGGAGTACGAACAGCGCGACGAGAAGAACCCGGCGCGACCCTGGGTGCGGCGCAACAAGGACGTCGTGCTCAAGAGCGAGGAGGACGCCGCCCACTGGCGGACGGACACCGCCCGGCGGGCCGACGGCAGCCACATCCGCTCCTACCGCTACAAGACCAAGGTGCGCTACCTCGACGGGCCGGACACGGAAAGCGAATGGCGGGAAACCACCGACCAGAAGCTCCTCATCACCCCGCAGGCGATGGAAGCCCTGCGGGTGGAATTGGCGCTGACCGCCACAAGCGACGTGGTGGAATCCGCCCGGTTGGACCTGCGCCATCGCACCCCCTCCGGCAAGCAGTTCACCAAAACCCTGGAACTCACCCCCGGCGGCGAGCGCGCCACCTGGTTCCAGCACACCGGTGAGTTGGTGGGAGACGATCTCCAGGGACCCGAATACGAAGTGCAGGCCACCTACCGCACCGGTTCCACGGAGCTGGTGGTGCCGTGGGCCGCCACCCGCGACCGCACCCTCGAAATCCCCAGCCCCTTCCGCCAGCGTTTGACCTACATTCTGCGGCCACAGGGCTCCTTCGAGGGGGTCAGCGGCATCGCCGGCGACCTCCTCTACGAGGATCCGCAGCACCAGTACAAGGTGCGCCAGACCTTCCACCTCGGCTCCCTGGCGGAAGTCGCGGAGATCGCCGTTCCGGTGCTCGAAGGCGGTCCGGAAACCGCCCGCTGGGAGGCCCGCAAGCTCTTTGCCGACGGCTCGTCGGAGGACCTGGGCGGTGGCGAGGCGGTGCCCGGCACCGTCTGGATCGGCGGCGCCGACGACGGTTCCGTCGCCTTCCTGGACGTCCAGGTGCTGCCGGACCTGCTCGACTTCGAGGGCGACGTACAGCTCGCCGTGGTGACCCTCACCCACGGCGACGAGAGCGACAGCTTCACCTTCTCCAAAGCCAACGCCGCGCCGCAGTCCTGGCGGGTCACCCTCGACCCGGACCTGGAGCCGGCCTACGACGCCCGCATTCGCTACATCGCCTATGACCGCGCGCAGAGTTCCAACGTCGAACTCGCCGGTCAGACGGATCAAATCCTGGTGCTTGACCGCGCCGCCCAAGGATAGGAAACGCCATGCCCACCGAGAGAATGATCACCCGGACGGCCGCCCCCACCCGAATCGTCCACCGGCAGCCGATCGTCGTTCAGAAGATGCACCTGATGGTGGTCTCGCCGCTCTTTTCGAGCACCGAGGCGAGGAAGCTCAGCAACAAGAAGGCGCTCGTCAAGGCCACTGACGGCAAGAAGTGGACAACCCTCGAAGGCTGGCTCAATCCGGTGCCCGGCGAGAGCGACGTGCTGTGCCGCAAGACCGGTTTGCAGATCGAGCTGAAGCGCCGGGTGGCATCGAGCGTGCAGCTCCTGCCCTTCCAGGGCGGTACGCCCAAGGCGAAGGTCTTCTTCGCGACGGACCGAGGAACCAAGTCCGTCGTGATGCAGGCGACGATGGACACCCGCCGGGGCGTGGTGTCGCTGGTATTGCCCTTCGTCAAGCCGGACTGGGACGACGCGGCCCGGGCCGCAGGACTCAATCTCTACGGCGAGATCGTGGCCGCCTTGAGCGGATCGGCAGGCATCACCGTACAGCTCTCCTACAACCACTCCTACCGCGTTCAGGTTCGGCGACCGGTGGTGCCGCCGCCGCAGGGGGGACGAGTGCCGAGGCCGCGCCGCCGCGACCGCCCCGGTACTCCTGCGCGGGTCGTGGCGCGGCGCCCTCACCCCCAGCTGAGGGCGAACCCTCAGATCCGGATGATCGAGCAGCCGCAGTTGACCCACCGAATCGACCGCCGCACTCTGGAGACGCTGCTGCGCGAGCGCGGGCGTCATTCGGCGAAGAAGCCGCCTCCTACCCAGACCGAGAAGCCCGGCACCGTGCAGGGCGTGATCTCCCAGGAGGTGAAGCGTCCGCAGAACCATCCCTCGGCCTTTCCGGATCTGCTGCGCGCCGCCAACAACGGCTGGGGGCATCTCACCGGACCGTCCGGCGCCACCCTCCACTTCCGGGACACGGACCGGCCGGACACCTTCCACTATCTGCCCACCGTCTTTCGCCTCGGATACCACGCCGACCGCGATGGCGCCTCCGGCCGGCCGCCGATGCGCCCGGAGTACTACCTGGACGACGACCGGCGCCGCGTCAAGGTGACTCTGGTCGCGGTGCCGGACATCGCCGATGAAGACCGCGCCGCCCTCGCCACTCACCTGCGCGATACGGTGCTCCTCGGCAAGCTGCCCTTCGTGCGGTTGGTGCCGGCCAGCGGCCTGACCACCGAATTTCTGCCCACCTTCGCCACCCGCTCCGTCGACGGTCAGCAAACTCTGCCGGCCTCGATTGTCTTCCGGGCCCTCGAAACGGACATCGACGACCGCGTGCTGATGGAATTCGACATGGGGGCGACGGAATACTCGATCTTCATCGAGTTGATGCACAAAGGCCTGCGGGGCACGGCCACGGTCTCCGGTGACGTGCAGGAGTCGGTGCCGGTGGATCTCTCCCTCGATGCCGTTGCCAGCGTATGCCGGGTGATGGCGGAGGCGCCCGGAGACTCCGCCGCGCCGGGGGTCTACGTGTGGTGCCACGAGGAAGACGACCCACCGGAAGACCGTCCGCCGCGGGTCTACCTGGAGATCGCGAACCGATTGGAGCATCCGGTGCGGGTGGAGTCGATCCACGCCGGACTGCTCGACAGCGGCACCATCGCCGGCATGATCTTCGACG
Source organism: Acidobacteriota bacterium (assembly GCA_039030395.1). Lineage (NCBI taxonomy): Bacteria > Pseudomonadati > Acidobacteriota > Acidobacteriota bacterium. The sequence continues at coordinate 108,056 of JBCCEF010000011.1, read as the reverse complement.
CCGAGGAAGTGCAGGTCTCGCAACCGCTCACCCTGGCGGCACGGGACCACCACGATGGCGACGACCATCTGCCGATTCCGCTCGCTCCCCAGCGCATCGCCGTGTGGGACGAGACGGTGCCGCAGGTGGGCAAGATCACCGTGCAGGGCGGCACCCCACAGCAGTGGCTGGACCGGGTGCACGAAGATCCCTCCATCACCCAGGCAGAGTTCGTGCTGCCCCTCAACCGGGTGCCTGTCGTCGGCGACGAGCAACTGCAAACGCTCCGGGTGCGGCTGTTCGAGGCCGATGCCGGTGCGCCGCGGGAAGAGATCGAGCTGTCCGCCGCCGAGCTACCGAAGGATTGGTTCATTCCCCTCACCCTGAAAGAGCTGGCCGGCGAGCTGCCGGACCTGTTCCTGGAATACGACTGCGTCACGGCGGACGGCGAGATCAGTCTGCCGCAGCGCCAGGGGGTGAACCCAAAGAGCTCCTCGACGGTGCATCTGCGGCCGGCGATTCCCGGACCGCACTCGGTCTTTGACCTGGAAACCGGTAGCGACCGGGAAGAGGGCCTCGACCTCGAAACGGCTGCCCGGCGCGTCCAGGAACTCCAGTCTGCCGGCGCCACCTGGAAACTCTTCGTCCGCACCGTCGAACCCGAGCCGGTGGACACCGATCCGGTCGATACGGAACCGGTGGACACCGACCCCCAAGAGCCGACGGAGACCGGAACCCCGGTTCAGATCATCACCGACCTGCTCGCTGCGCCCTTTGCCGCCGGCGAGCTGGCGAGCGTCTTCGTCACCCTGCAGCCGACCGGCGAGGGTGCCCAGACCACCCTCGCCATCGAGGCCGACCAGCCGGAGACCCGCACCTGGGTACCGGACGTTCAGGACGTGCCGCCCTTCCACTACCGGGTGACCTACCTGTTCGCCGACGACCGACCGCCCAAGCGGGTGGAAGGCACCGAAGCGAGCCCGGTGCTGGTGCTCGATCCGGAGGCGTGACCCCGGCCTTCCCTCCGCTCGGCTAGAATCCACAACGAGATTTTGATCCTGGGAGGAAACGACATGCGGAACCGCGCGACGTTGGCGTGCCTGACCATCCTGGCCGCCGTACTGACCACCCCGACGATCCTGGCGGACTGGCTGGTGATGAAGGACGGCTCGCGACTCGAAACCCAAGGCCCCTGGAAAGAAAAGGGCCGGCTGGTGGTCTTCACCAACGCCCAGGGCGCCCTCTCCTCCATGCGCCTGAGTGAGATCGACCTCGACGCCAGCCGCCAGGCCACCGAGGCGGCGAAGTCCCCCGCCGAGAAACCGCAAGAGAGCGCAACCGAAGGAGCGCCAGCCGAGCGGCGTAAATCGGTCCTCGTCCTGCGCGATGGCGACCTACCGCGAGCCGACGCCGACGCCCTCCGCCGCGCCGCCGCCGGCCTGCGCAACAAAAAGCCGGTGCTCTTCACCACCGACTGGTGCGGCTACTGCCGCAAAGCGCGCGCTGTGCTGGCGGACATGGGCCTGTCCTACGACGAGCGCGACATCGAAAAAGACCCGGTTGCCAAGGCCGAATTCACCCGCCGCTTCGGCAAAGCCGGCGTACCCATCCTCGACCTCGACGGCACCGTCCTGCGCGGCTTCAACGAAGCCAAAATGCGCCGCGCGGTGGGGCAGTTTCAGAAGAAGCGGGCGGAGGGGGACACCGAGAGGGTGGACAGTGATTCGTGAGGTCTCAAAAGGGTACCGGGAGCCACCGCGCCACCTTGCTCCGATACTCCGTGTACTCGGGACCAAACTGCTCACGAAGGCTGGGTTCTTCATGTAGGACCACGCGCAGGTGGAACGCAACAAACAACAAGACCAGATAAACAACGAGCGTCATTTGTCCTCCGAACCACACCACCCATCCCGCGACGACACCCAGCACACCAACATACATTGGATTTCGGCTGTATCGGTAGAGGCCTCTCACCACCAAGCGTTTGGGAGCGTCGACCGGTGCCGGCGTGCCGCGCCCGAAGGTGGCGAAGTCCCACAGGCACCAGAGATAGACGACGGCGCCGAACCCGAATAGGAATCCGGCCACCAGGGCGAGCCACCCCGAAACCCGATCCCCGGATGCAAGAAACCACGGAAGAAATCCGGCCACCGTCCCGGGAACGAACACTGTAAAAAACAGATTCTTCAGAAACAGTCTCATCGTTCTGTAGGAGTGTAGAGGATCACAGCGGCTCCCCTCTCGGTGCTCCCCTCTCGGTGCCACCCAAATGTCTGCCCCCTCTCGGTTCCACCCGAATGTCGAGGGGTCAACGCCTGCCCCTCTCAGTGCCCCCCCTCTCGGTGCCGCCCCGTTTCGGTGCCCCCGTTTCGGTGCCACCCAAATGTCGAGAAATCAGCGCCTGGCGATGCGATCGGGCAGAGGTTCCTTGCTCGCGAGCGATCCCCTTCCCTCCCTGCGTCTCCCTAGGGCATGGGAAGACCATTGCTCTACGTACCCCCCAGTGGCGGGCTATTCCTCGTCACCACCCGCACGGTGCACGGCCGGTTCTTGCTCAGGCCCGGCATGCAGCTCAACGCCCTGGCAGCGGGAGTTCTCGGCCGCGCGCAGCGCAGGCACGAAGTCGAGATCCACGCCGCCGTCGTCCTCTCCAACCACTATCACCTACTGATCTCGGTCCGCGATGCCGAACAACTCGCGTCCTTCATGTGTTTCTTCAACGGCAATCTCGCCCGCAAAGCCGGCAGATTGTACGACTGGAAGGAGAGATTTTGGGGCCGCCGCTATCGCGCCACCTTGGTGAGCGAAGAACCTGAAGCGCAAATCGACCGGCTACGGTACGTGCTGGCCCAGGGATGCAAGGAAGGGTTAGTCGGCAGCCCGCTGGACTGGCCCGGCCTCACATGCGCACCTGCTCTGCTCGAAGGGCAGGATCTACAGGGCGTTTGGGACAATCGGACTCGACGGTTCCTCGCTCTGAAGGCGAACAAACAGCTCGACGATACAGAGTTTCAGGAGCAGGAGAGCGTCGTCTTTTCGCCGCTGCCTTGTTGGCAAGATCTGGAGCCCGTTGCATACCAGAACCGGATCAGGAACTTGGTGCAAGGCATCACCGAAGAAACCGTCGAAATGCACGCCGAACGCGGTACTCAACCCCTGGGAGCCGAAAATATCCGCCGCCAGCAGCCGCACAGCCACCCCAACCGACCGGCGCGATCGCCCGCTCCGCGCTTCCACGGCATCGCGAAGGCGGTGCTGAGGGCCATTCTCGAGGCCTACAGGGAGTTCGTGGAGGCCTATCGAGCAGCGGCCGAGCAACTTCGGCGAGGAGAGCAAGGAGTTTCCTTCCCAGAAGGCTGCTTCCCTCCGAGATTGCCCTTTGTGCCTCCTTTGAGGCCTGGATAGGCCAGCGATTCAGTTGCCACCGCGCCACAGATCCATCCTGATTGTCGAGTCCATCGATCCGGCCTGTGAGCAGTGTGTTCATTCGAAGGCGATCAGGGGCTGAAACTGGCTCGAATCCGTCCGATCGTGCGCCATAGCATCACGGAACTTTCTCGGGCTGCGGTCTTTCGTCTCGAAGGTTTGAGGAATCGGCCAGAAGCCGCCGAACTGCCGACATTCGGGTGGAACCTCTAGGGGTGGGAACCTCTAGGGGTGGAACCTCTAGAGCGGAGAGCCGACATTCGGGTGGAACCTCTAGAGCGGACGTACAGAAAATTCCTCGTATGATCCAAAGGTAATAAATTTAAATATAAAAATATTTTTGAAAATTGGACAAGTGATGTTCGGGTTCTGCAGCTCAGGCGGGACGGAAGGTCCGAAATGGTCTTCGCGAGGCGGAAAGAGCGTGAATACCCCCGGCAGATCCGCTCTGCTTCCGCGGTCTGGGATGTTGGGGCTCTGGCGGGTCCGATGCCCTACCCCGTTTGCACCACCAACAACCCCCCCGTCCCCCGATCTTCCTTCACCGGCTCTTCGCCACCCGCCGAAAACCGACTCACCGCATACCGATACCGCAGCTCGCCTTCCGCGGTCCCCGCCGGCAGCGTCAACCGCCCCTCCATTTCCCCAGCCCGCAGGAAGGTACTCAACTTTACCCCGTCCTCACCGTTCGGCAGGGTCGGCCAGAGGTCCACCCGTAGCCCCAGAGCATCCCCCGGGTCGCCGACCCAGACGATGCGAATTTCCGGTGGCGGGTCGGCGTCTTGGCCGACGACCAAGACCGTCTGGTCGGCGTCTTGCCAGTCGGTCTGGTGGACGGTGCCGTCTTTGCGGATGAGGGTTTGGCGCCAGGAGTAGGTGCGGTTGCGGACGTCGAGGAGTGCCCATTTCTCGGTTCGGGCCGTGTCCGTTTCGGCGGTGAAGGGGAGGGTGCGGTCGATGGCGAGGTCGCCGTCGCGGTAGCGCAGGTCGACGACGAGCTGGGAGATCCGCTCCCAATCGGCCACCGGGTGGAGGGTGATTTCGAGCTGGTCGTGGAAGGGGTCGCGCGCTTCGTAGGTGCCGCCGATGATCTCTTGCTCTTCGCCCGGGTGGATTTCGCCTCGGAGGTCTTCCCAGTCGGTGCGAATCAGGAGTTGCGGGAAGGGCTGGTCCGGCGGCGTGAGACGGTGGCGCCAGATGGCGTTCGGGTGCTGGGGGTCGAGGAGGATTTCGAAGGATTCGAGTTCGTCGCGGGTCTCTTCGTCGCGCAGGCGCAGGTGGACCCGGTAGCGGGCGACCTCGTCCGCTTGGTCACTTCGGATGCGCAGGGTGCGGTAGCGGAAGTGTTCGAAGGGGTCGAGCACCAGCACTCGGCTGCGACTGTCGAAGGGACCGGCGGTGATCTGGCTCGGGCCGCTGCTCAGGCCGAGGGGTGAAGACGGTGAGGTGCCGTCGCCGGCCTCAGCGTCCGTCGCAGCGCTGGTCTCGGCCCCGAACCGCTCGTTGAAGTGGTATTCAACTTCCCAGGTGTATTCGTCGTTCTGGGGGTCGGTGAGGGCGACTTCGAACTGCCCTCCTTCGTTGTCTCCACCGCGCTTGAACTCGAACGCTTTGCGGTGGTTTCCGTGCCTTAGATGGACCACCGCCGACTGGAGGTCCGGCAGGCTGTCGAAGTCGATGGCCGAGGAGACCTGGACGGCGAGGGAGGAGTAGAAGGGGTCGTCGAGGTCGAGTTCTTCGACTTTGATTTCCACTTCGTCGTCGCCGGTGAGGGTGGAGAGCAGGCCGACGGCGGTGTGGGGCAGTTCGATGGCGGTGCGGCCGGCGAAGATCATCTCGTGGTGTTTGGATTCGCGCACCGCCTCGTAGCGTGCCTTCAAGGTGAAGAAGGCGGAGGCGGAGGTGATCTCGCCTTCGCCGCCCATCAGCCCGCCGAGGAGTTCGCCGAGGGCGCCCTGGCCGCGCTGCTGTTTGGGTGGCACCCCGGAACGGAAGAAGTCGCCGAGGATGCGGGCTTTGACCAGGGCCATCACCTGGTCCTGCTGGCGCTGGGCGTCCTCGCCGTCGGTGAAGGAGGTGATCTCGATCTGGATGACGTCGTTTTCCACCAGCCAGGCGAGGTCCACGTCGAGCTTGACGGAGACGTAGTAGGTGAATCCCACCGAGGCGGCGAACCGATCGTAGATGCGCTCGTAGTCCATCTTGACGGTGGCGTGGAGCGACGGCGTCAATGCCAGGAAGCGCAGGTCGTAGACGATGCCGATGGGCAGCTCGCCGCCGCGCGCCGCCTGCTCGAAGAGGCTCGCCCCTTCCGCCGACAGGGCCACCGCGAAGGCCGAGCGGTGGGGTGGGGTGAGGGGTGCCGGATGGAGGTCGACGAGGTCTTCCACCAGTCCGTCGCCTTCGGCGTGGGCGACGAGGGTGGCGACGGTGCCGGAGCGAAAGACCACCGGCGACAACTTGGCGTCCGGCCGGCCGCTCTGGGAGGCGATTTCCGCTCGGGCGACTTCCAGCCGTTCCGCCGGCAGCTCCGTTTCGAACAGCGCCAGGCCGGCGCCCCGGCCGCGGGTGGGGTCGAGTTCTGGGTTGTCGGTCAGGTCCCGGCGGTACTTGTAGAGGGTGAAGCGTTGAGTGCGGTCGTCCCCCCGGCCGTCCTCCGCCAGCCGCGGCCGGCCGGGCAGGTAGTGAAAGAGGTCTTCGTCTGCATCATCGCGGAAGAAGAGCAGGTCGCGGACGCGGTAGAACGGGGGCTCCAGGGTGAGCATGGGGGACTCCTAGGTCAGCGGTTGGATGACGAGCAGATCCGAGGTGTTGATCGGGTCGCGTTTCTCGATCCGGCCGTCGCTGTGGATCAGCGTGAGCTGGAAGCTGTAGGTCTGGCGGTTGGGGTCGGCGACGGGGTAGCTCCACTGGAGGGGTTGGCGGGTGTCTTCCACCAGCACTTCATCTTCCGCCGACAGGCCGGACTCGGGGTCGTCGTAGGCGAAACGGACTTTGAGCGCCAGCAGGCCGAGATCCGCCGGCGACGGGCCAACGAACATCATCTCGATCTGCCGCGCTTGACCGCCTTCGCCCACCACCAGCTTGCCCGGCGGTCCCGGCAGCCAGGGGCCTTCGCGTAGCTCGCTACGGACGGTGTGGACGGTCACCCGGTATTCATACTCCCGCCCCTCGTTTTCGCCGGGTTGGAAGGCCCAGGTCGCGGACGCCTCCTCGGCGGTCAGCAGGAAGGGGGTGACCTCCTCCGGCCGGTCCTTCGGCCGCAGCTCCACCACCAGGCGCCGCACCGCGGTGCCGAAGCGCGCCGCCGCCAGCACCAGCACGTCCACAATGTCCGGCAGGGGATCTGGGATCACCAGGCTGACAACTTCGCTCTCCGCTGCCACCCGCTGCCAGTCGAGCACCACTTCGCCACCATCCGTTTCGAGGTAGCGGATGCGGCGCTCGACGATCCAGCGGGCGCCGAGAGCGGAGCGCACCTGGAAGCTCTGCTCGAGGGCCTCGGCGGTCAGTTCCAGGGAGCGCTCGTCGCTCCAGTCGGCGAGCGGGTCGGACACCTTGAGGTCCACCAGCACCCGCGGATACTTGTCGAAGGGGATGCCCTGGGAAAACACCCGCACGGTGCGGGTTTCCCAAAGCTGGCGCGGGTCGAGGCGCAGAACGCGGTGGTCCGTGCGCTCCGCCGGCGCCTCGATCACTCCTTGGAGGCCACTGCCGGCGGCGTTCAGGTGGGCTTCCCACTGGATGTCGATCTCGCTGCCCAGTTCCGGCTCGAACCAGAACACCACCTCGCGCCTGGGGGTGACCGCGTCGAGCATCAGCCGCTCGCTGCGGTCGCCGTAGGAAAGGGCCACCTCCAGGTGATCGATGCCCTCGGCGGCGAGGTCGACGGAGGGGGCCACGTCGAAGCGCATCTCGCGCGATGCCGTCGGCTCGACCTGGACGACGAAATCGTCCACGCTCAGGCCGAGGTCTTCCGGCAGCACCGCCTGCAGGGTGCCCTGTGGAGCCAGGGTCATGGGCTCCGCCTGGGCCGCCTGTAGGCGATAGCGGAAGGTCTTCAGCTCGCTGCGGTCGAGGTGGCGTAGCGAGTGGTTGATGGTGAAGAAGCCGGCGATGTCCTTGATCGCCCGACCGATGGTGGCGAGGCCGCTCTCTTCCGCTGCCGGGTCCATCGGGGGCGACAGGCCGAGGCTGGGCTTGAACAGTTTGTCCGTGACGTAGCGCTGCGCCTGGGCGATGGCCCGATCGTAGACGTCCGAGCGTTCGTCGGCGGGCACCAGCTCGTCGATGTGGATCTCGATCGCCTCGCGCTGCACCAGGTCTTCCATTGTCGGGCCGACGTCGATCGCCGCCAGCAGCCGGCCGCCGTGCACCCGCGCCTCGAAGAAGTCGTAGATCTGTTGCCAGTGGGCGGTGATCTCCGCCCGTAGCGCCGGCCGTAGGCCGAGCACCCGCAGGTTGTAGACCACCCCCACCGGCAGGCCGCCGCCGGCGAGGGCGCCCTCCACCAGGGAGACGCCCTCGGCGGAGAGCACCGCCTGGAAGGTGGCGGCGTTGGCGCCGTAGAGCCCCGGCGTGGCGGCGCCGAGGATGCGCTCCACCAGGCCGAAGCCGACGGAGTCGTCATCGTCGTCGGCATCCGGGGCATCTCCACCGGTTGGGGCATCACCGTCTCGCGAGCTGCGGTCGATCAGGATCAGCTCGCAGGTGCCGCTCTCCGCCGCCACCGGGGTGAGCACCACCCGGGTGCCCGTTTCGACGTGCCGGGACGCCCGCAGACGCAGCCGCTCCAAGCGGTCTTCGTCCACCGCCAGGTCCACCGTCAGAGACAGCAAGCCGGCGCCGAGCTGCTCGTGGAAGCTCGGGTCGAGGCGGTATTCGAGGATCTTCAGCTCCGGCTTGCCGTCCGCGTCGAAGCGCAGGCCGGGGCCGCCGGGCAGGTAGTGGAAACGCCCCGCCTCGGCGTGATCCGGAAACAAGGTGACGCCCTCGGCGAAGAGGGCGGGTTTGCCGAGATCGATCATCGCCCTAGCCCGCTAGAGTTGCCGCTTGCAAGGCCAGGATGGCGCTCTGGTGTGGGGTCCAGGCGGAGACCTTCGGACCGCTGGCGGTGAAGGTGGTGGTGCGGTATTCGAGGGTCTGCGGCCGGTCGGCGCGCAGCAAGAGCCTCTTCACCACCTGGCTTTCGGCGCCCGGGAGGAAGAGGTGTTCCTCGACCTTCTCGCGCTCGCCGTCCAAAGGCTCGGCCTTCAAGTCCACCTGCACCGCATCGATGCCGGCGGCGGTGATGTCGCCCAGCAGCACCATCCGCACGTCGAGGTAAATACCGCCCTCGGTGATGGTGATCGACTCCTGGTCCGTGTCCTTCGCCTCGTGGTTCTCAGAGCGGCCGTTGGTCTTGATCAAGGTCACCGCGTAGGTGTACTTGCGGCGCCGTGGGTCCATCACCGGTACGGTCACCGTCTGCGGCGAAAAGTCCGGCCCTTCGAGGCTCAGGGACTTGCGCACTTCGTGATCGTTGCCGCTGTCCTCGTACACCAGTTCGACGTGGATGCGCTTGACGTTGGCCGGGTCCACCTCCGGCCGCACCTGGATCTCCAGGCGGTGGTCGAAGGGGTCACGGATGAACAGGTGAGCGGTGTCCTCGGTGTAGGGCTCGCCCTCGATCTCGCTGTGGTCCTTCATGTACCAGATGTGTTGGACCTGGTACTCGCGCAGATTCGGATCGGTGAGCCGCAGCGCCCAATCCTCGGGCTCGCTGTTTTGCTGGGTGAAGAAGGTGCGGTCGGCTTGGAAGCCGTTGGCCGGATCGTCGTAGGTGAGAACGGTCTCGACCCGGTCGATCACGTCCCAGTCCACCGGCCCGGGCTCCACCCGCACGTTGAGCATCGCCACGTCGTCCGGCGGATGGACCACCAGCGCCCGGCTGGTGGCCTGCTGCCAGGGCGTCTCGTAGCTGTGCTGCTGGGCGGCGATCCTGTCCGACTGACCGAACTTGTAGATCGTGCGGTAGCGGTAGGAGTAGTCGCCCTGGTCGAGGAAGGCCGTGAAGGCGCGATGGACATCGGCCTCGTCGGGATCGAACTGCGACGTGGAGGTGACCTCCGGCCGCTCCTCGGTGCCGCCGTACTGCATCTCGACCAGCAACTTCTTGAGATCCAACCGTTCGAAGTCGGCGGTGGTGGTGACGTCCACTTCGAGCACCTTGAAGAAAGTGTCGTCGAGGCTGATGACCTTGATGTGCTCGTCCTTGTCGGTGTCCTTGATGAAGGCCGAGAAGAAGCCGTTCGGGGCGTGGGTGCGGGTTTCCGGCGCCACTACCGAGAAATCGAAATCCGCCGTTTTGAGTTCTTCTTGGCGCTTGTACTTGAGCTGGAAGCCGATCTCCACCGAGGTGCCGTCGCCGGCCTCGCCGGCGCTGGTGTCCGAGGTGGTGGCCATCAAGCCGCGGGCGGCGTTGGCCGCGGCCGCCGCCGACGAGGCGGCGGAGGAGCGACCGCTGGTGGCGCCGGTCATGCCCGGCTGGAAGAACTCCTTGAGCACCACTTCTTGCAGCAGGGCGAGGGCCCGCGTCTCCATTTGATCGACCGTGGCGCCTTCCTGCTGGCGCACGATCTCGATCTGGATCGAGCCGCTCTGCTTGGCTTTCTCGAGCATCAAGCCGAGATCGGCGCTGATCGCGACGTTGGTGTTGCCACCGCCGCCGCCGGTGCCGCCTCCACCGCTGCCCCCTCCGCCTCGGTTGCCGCCCCCACGCCTACCTCCGCCTCCGCCCCCGGAGGTGTCGCGGCGCAAGGGAGCCGGCTCTTCGGCTCGAACGGTACTGTCGCCAGCCGGTGGATCGGTCGGAGGATCCGCCGGTGGGTCGGCAGGCGGGTTCTCGGGCGGGTCCTCGGGCGGATCGGCCGGCGGATCGGCCGGTGGGTCCTCGGGCGGATCGGCCGGCGGATCGGCTGGTGGGTCCTCAGGCGGATCGGCGGGCGGATCGGTCGGTGGGTCGGCGGGAGGATCCGCCGGAGGGTCGGCAGGCGGATCAGCCGGTGGATCTGCTGGTGGATCGGCAGGTGGATCCTCAGGCGGGTCTGCCGGTGGATCCGCGGGAGGGTCTGCCGGTTCCGGTGTTTCCCCGCCGTCGGAGGGGCGATCCCCACCGCCGGTTCCACCACCTCCACCGCCGGTTCCACCACCGCCACCGCCTCCGAGTCCTCCGGCGCTCACGCCGACGTGAAGATCCGCCTTGAGCTGGGTATAGAGGCGCCGGAAGTCGACGTGCGCCTTCACCGCCAGGGCCGGACGCAGGCCGGCGAACTCCAGCTCGTACATCACCCCGATGGGTGACATGTCCGAGCTGTAGGCCTCCTCTAGCAGGGTGGCCGCATCGGGGGTGAGGGAGAGAGAGAAGATCGCCCGCTGGTCGTCGAGCAGGGAAGGCGTCGCCGTGCCGAGGATGCCGCGCACGAACTTGCTCTGCTCCGGCGATGCGGCGTCACCCTCCTCTTCGACCGCCGACTGTTTGTCGAGGGCGAGCACGTGCACCTTGCCCTTGGTGAACAGCACCGGCACCAGCGAGGCCGGCCCGGAACCCGGCGGCAATGTGGCTTCGAGCTGGCGCTTGATGGAATTTTTGACGTCCTGGGGAATTTCGCAGTCCACTCCGAACATCAGGAACCCGCCGCCCAACTGTTCCCGCGCCTCCGGCGCCACGCTGCCGGCGTCGAGGGCGTGGCGGTACTTGAGGAGGGTGAGATCCGGTTTCCCCTGCGCGTTCTCGCTGAGTTTCGGGGGGCCGCACAGATAGTGGAAGGTGGTCGGGCTGGCGTGGTCGCGAAAGATCACGACGCCCTCGAACTCGTAGAACGGGGATTCGAAAGTCAGCATGGATTCATCCTCGGTTGTCTTGCGGTGGGCGTAGCACGAGCACTTCGTCGCGGCCCGAAATCCAGGGGGTGACCACCCGTTCACCGGCCGGCGGCACGAGGGTCAGGCGATAGCTGTAGTCGAGAGAGGGGTGACTATCGGATTCTGCGGTCGCCCGGAAACTCCAGGTCGGCCGATCGTCCGGGTGGCGCAGCACCAGGGACTTGCGATCCCCCGTCGGCGGGGTCTGGTCCGTCACGTCGGCGCCGGTCTCCAGGGTGAGTAGCGCCAGGGTCCAGGCGCCGCCGAGGTCGAGCAGGCGGCTTACCACCTGCACCTCCCGGCGGCCGGCATCGCGGACGACGAACAGCCGGCGGTCGGACTCCACCGGGGGCTGCTCCAGCACCCGTCCGTCGGCGAAGACCAGGCTTTGGCGCAGCCGGTAGCGGAACTCGCCGTCGGCGCCGGCAGCCGCCGCGGGCTGCCAGAGGTGGCGGTCGCCGGGCTGGCGGAAGGAAAACTGGTCGATCTCCCCGCTGTCTCCGACCGGTTCGATGTCGACGAGGATTTGCTCCAGGCCGGAGAAGTCGCCGCTCGCCAGCAGTTCCACTTCGGTCCGTTGGGTGAGTTCCGCCGGCGCATCGAGCAGCAGGCGGCGCTGGGCGGTGGCTTGCCAGTCGGTTTCGATGCGCTCTCCGCTCGCCCCCAGCCAGGCGGCCTTCCAATGCAACTCCCCCGGGCGGTCGCCGACCACCTGATGCCAGGCTCCGGCGGGATTCGCCTGGTCGAGGATCACGCGGTGGGTCAGAGCCTCGCCGGCGCCGGCCGGATCGTCGCCCCCCGGGCTGTCTTCATAGGCGAGATCCACCACCGCGCCGCGCACCCGGTCGAAGGGGGCATCGCGCAGCGCGAGGTCGACCTTGAGCACGCCACAGGCGTCGAGATCGAGGACGATGACCTCCGTCTCGACCGGTGAGTGCGAGAAGTGCATCGGCGGGGCGCCGCCGTCGAAGTGGACTTCCACCTCGTAGGAGATGCTGCGCAGGTCCGGGGCCGCCAGATCCGTCCGGAAGGTCCCGGTGGTTTGTCCCTTCTGGAACACCAGTTCGCCGCGGCGCCGAATCGGGGAGTCTCCCGGCGCTGCGTGGTCGTAGGTGAGGGTCGCCTTGACCTTGTCGATCGGTTCTGTCGCGAAGTCGACGGTGGCGAACACCTGAACCTCCAGCACATCGAAGAAGCCGCGCCCCGGCTCGACCTTGCGAATGCGCTCGGCGAACGCTTCCGGTTCGAATCGCGGGTCGTCGAAGGTGAGCGCAGCGTCGAGAGCCAGCGGTTGCTCGACCGGATAGGACTGCGAGAAGGTGAAGTTCAGCCGCGAAGCGACGGCCGGGTCGAAGGGACCCGGAGCCTCGTCCGGCGCCGTGCCGTAGGTGGCGGCAAGGGCCGTGTCCAGCACCGTGGTGGCGAGGGTTTTCAGGGCCTCCTGGTGCTCTGCATCGAGCGGTTCCGCAGCGACCATCTCGATGCCGGCAATGCGCCGCTCGACCAGGGACTCGCGCAGGGCCGGCACCGTCAACGGCCCGGCCATCCGGCCCTGGGCGGTGGCGTGGTGGGCTCGCTCGGCGTCGCACCAGACGCGCAGTTTGACGCCGTCGAGGCGGTGGCTGAAGAGCAGGTCGTAGCGCAGGTGGAAGAGGTCCGTGCCGGACTCGATCGCCTCCGCCAGCAGGGCGGCGCCGTCGGAATTCAGCTCGATCATAAAGCTGGCGGTCTGGTGGCCGGCGAGTCGCGCCGGGCCGCTGCCGGCGATGCGGCGGGTGAACTCTCCCTCGCCCTCCGCCGGGTCCGTTTCACCGGCGAAGGCCAGTTCGACGGTGCCGTCGTGGAACGGCACCGGCAGGATTTCGACCTCACCGTCGAGCGGCTCGCCGAGATCCGCGAAGCGGCGGGAGATCGCCGCCGCCAGGTCCGCCCGTTCCTTCGGCGACAGGGCGAGATCGACGGTCAGGATCACCAGGCCGCCGTGGGGCGGTTCCGGTCCATCGTCGCCGGCCGGCCGGCGGTACCAGAGGAAGTCGAAGGCCGGGCCGCCGTCCGCCGCCCGGGCGAGACGCGGTGCATCGCGCAAGGCATAGAAGCGCGAGGTGAACCGCCGCTCGCCATCGCGCAGGGTGCGATCGCGCCACAGCGTCACCTCGCCCAGCCGGAAACTGCCGGCGAGGGTCAGCACTCCGTCGTCCTCCCGATCTCAGGGGTCCTCGTCATCGTCGGTCTCTACCTTTCGGACCGGCGCATCGCAGAGAAATTTCTCTTTCTCGATCGGCCTGTCGTAACGACCGGCGAAGGAGACCTCCTAAGGGTTACAACTGAGGAGACCAAAAACATGATCACACTGAATGGACAAAGAGAAATCGCCGGCTGCCAGGTGTACCGCGACGACGTCGACGCCCTGGCCTGGTACGTCATGCCCCAAGCGCCCACCCTGGCGATGGACGAGAACGGGAAACCCTCGATTTCCCTCGCCATGTATCGGCGCGATGTGTCGCAGCTCACGGAAGAAGAGCGCAAAACCCGCCTCGGCGGCGGCATCCTGTCGCTTTCGGTGGAGCTGCGGCCCACCGATGAACAGGAGCGGGAGATCCGCGAGGCCATCGCATCGGATCCCAAGGCGCAGCGGCGGGTGGCGCGCCGCAACCCTCAGCTCGCGGCGGATGCCCGCGATCTGGCCGCCGCCATCAAGCTCGGCACGGTGCCGATCAAAGACGGCCTGGTGACCCTCGCCATTCTCGGCGAGACCACCGGCGACGACGGCACGGTGATGCCCGGCAGTGAGTTCATCAACAGCCTGGTGGGAGTCGGCCGGGTGTCGATGGTCGGCCGCCAGCGGGCCTCCTTCATGGCCAAGCTGTCACAGGACGGGGCGGTGATGCTGTGGGAAATGATGGAGCGCGATCTCGCCGCCCTACGGGTGGCCTACGACCTCTCCTTCGACCACCGTCTGAACGCCGTGCGCATGTCCGTTTGGTGCGACGCCAAGAAGACCTACGAAGCCACCCAGGAGCAGTGGCAGAACTTGAGCGACCGGGCCTCCTGGTCCGTGCGACGTTCCGGCAACAGCACTCGCCGCACCTTCGGCCGCACCCAGAGCATCAGCGCTCGCGAGACCCTGGGTATCGTGGCGGAAGACAGCCAGAACTCGCGGGTGACGATCACTCCGGGAGCCGGCGCGGACGTCGTGTCGCCGGAGATCACCGAAGAGCTCATCCGCTCCGGCAACGAAATGATCAGCGAGTTTCTCGCCGCCACCTTCCTGCAGTGGAATCCCGGCGCCGAAGCGCAGTTCGCCGACCAGCCGGAGCTCGAGACGGAGCTGGCCGAGCACGACGGCAAAAAGTACGGCAGCCACACCATCGACTACTACAACCTGAAGGAGTGGAACGAGGAGATGTCGGCGACCCTCAACCACCACTTCACCAGCAAGGCGGTGATCGAGGGCCACCTGGGGCCCAACGCCAACATGACCGGCGTGCTCGCCGGACACGATCCGGACGACTTCCGGGTCCAGATCGACCTCGATCACGACTACTACAAGTACCTCGACGTGCAGGTGCTCTGCACCTCCGATTTCGAAGAGGATCCCGTCGACCTGGTCAAGGCCCACCTGGAGTACGACGAACGGGGCAGCCAGGGGAGCGTCCACGAGGTCAAGGACTTCGCCTTCCGCAAGGATTCCCAGCCGCAGAATTTCCTCACTTTCCTGGCCGATCCGGACAAGAAGTCCTACGACTACGAATACGAGGTCTTCTACCGCGGCACCGACGAGACCTACACCGTCAAGGGCAAGACCGACGAGACCATTCTGGTGCTCGACACCGACCGCATGGGCATTCTGCGGGTGGAGGTATTCCTCGGGTTGGTGAACTGGGAGCAGGTGAAGTCCGTCTTCGTGAAGATGTGGTTCGGCGGCGGCAGTGACCGCAAGGAAACGGAATTCGCCCTCAACGAAGGCAACCAGAGCTTCCTGTGGAACCAGGTGATCGCCAAGGCTCTCGACGAGCCCTACCACTACCAGATCACCTTCGTCGACCAGACCGGCCAGAAGATCGAGCATGCTCCGGAAAGCTCTCGCTCCGGCCGCTTGATCATCAACCAACCGCAGCAGGAAAGCATGGAAGTGGCGATCGTGCCGGCCGGTTCCTTCGGCGATGGCGGCATGTTGTCCAAGGTGGTGGTGGCGATGCGCTACCGCGACGGCGATTACCTGGTGGACGACATCTTCACTTTGTCCGGTGAAGATGACTCCAAGGTTTGGGAGGTGCCGCTGCTCAACGACGATCGGCGGGAGTACGAGTACCAGACCACCGTGTTCTACGCCGACGGCGTCACCCGCGAGGACGACTGGCAGAAGTCCGACAAGTCGGTTCTTGCCCTCGGCGACCCCTTCGGATACCGAGTACAGATCTCGCCCTACCTGCTCAAGGACAAGGGCTTCGCTTTTGGCACTCTGCATCTGGAATTCCACGATGCGGCGGCGGACATTCGGGTGGAGAAGACCCTGGAGATCACGGACTTCGGTACGCCGCTGTTCTGGCGCTTCCGCCTGGGTGCGCCGGACCGTCACACCTACACCTACCAACTCACCCTCTTCACCACCGAAGGCGAAGAGAAGTCACTGCCGCCAGCTCAAGGAGACAAGGAAGTTCTCGTGCTCCGGCCGCCGACGGACTGATCGGAGGAACTGCCATGAACTCTCCCGCCATCCCGCAATCGGCACCCGCGGAACCGCAGGCCGTCGGTCTCGCCCGGCGCCTGGTCGACGAAGTCTGGAACCAGCAGGACGAGGGTGCCGTCACCGCCCTGATGCCTCACTCCTTCGCCTGGAACGAAGACCGGACCATCGGTCCCACCCGGGTGAGCGGAATGGGCGGGCGCTCCATGCTGCAAGAGGTGCGTGCCAACCATGCTGCCTTCCCGGACTTTGAGGTGAACGTCACCGATGCCTTCTGGGACGACCAGGGCCGGGCCCTGGTTCTCATCCACGCCTCCGGCACCCATACCGGTGAAGTGCGCCTGGGCAACAATCGGGTGACCGACGGCAAGGTGCTCGAAGCGAGCGGCGCGAAGCTGCAGGCGACCGGTTGGCTCTTGGTGAAAACCCGGGACGGCAAGATTTTGGGTGTCAGCCCGTCCTGGAATCCCAGGTCCTTGCTCCAGCAGGCGGCGGGGGTGGAGCCGGAGGATCTGGCCTGACCGGCGCCGAGGGGTCGAGGGTGAGGGGTGCCGCCACCCGGCCCTTCGCCAGGGCGAAAGCTGGTAGAGTTCCCTTCGTTCCCATGAAGTGAGGGTCCGATGACGGCCCATGTTCTGACCGTTGCTCACGAGGCTGAGTGCCTTCTGATGCTGGAGGTGGCAGGGGCCGTCTCCCAAAACCAATCATTCGACCGTTGGACGGTCGAAGGGAGGAGCGACGAATGGACATCATCTGGTTCTTGATCGTTGGAGCCATCGCCGGTTGGCTGGCCGGAGTCCTCATGAAGGGGCGCGGACTGGGGCTGGTGGGCAATTTGATCCTTGGGATTCTGGGGGGCTTGCTCGGTGGTTTTCTCTTCCCCTACCTGGGCATCTCCCTGGGGAGCGGGATTCTCGGAGCCATCCTGAGCGCCACCATCGGCGCCGTGCTGCTGCTCTTGATCATCGGGCTCATCAAACGAGCTTGACCGAATCCCATGCAGCGATTGATTCTCTTTGTATTTTGCTGCTGGGTGGCCAGCGCCATGGCGCTGGCCGATTCGCGGGTGGAAGTGGAGCAGGGAGGTGTTGCCCGTTGGGATGCCGACGGCATTGAAGCCTGCGGTATGGACGGCCGGACCTTTCGGCCCGTCGATGGAAGCTGTTGGTTTCCGGTGGACTTCGGCCGTCGGCCGGGTCACGTGGAGATCGCTGCCTATCTGCGAGGAGGTGCCTCCGAGACCGGTTGGTTGGTCATCACGGAGCGCGAGTTCGAAACCCAGGAGATCGAGTTTCCGGACGACCGATTTGTTGATCTGAGCCCGGAGGATCTGGCGCGGCACCACCGAGAGCAGGCGAAGGTCAAGCCTTTGTTCCGAAGAGGTTGGTCCACGCCGCCTCTCTTCACCTTGCCCTTGGGACCGCCGTCGGACAATCTGCCCGAGGGTGGCGGGTTCGGCGCCAGGCGGATCTTCAACGGCGAGCCCAAGAATCCTCACACCGGGACCGACTATGCGATTCCCGCGGGTACGGCCGTGAAGGCGGTCGAGGCCGGCAAAGTCGCGCTGGTCGAAGAGCACTTTTTCTCCGGACTCGCCACCTACGTGAACCACGGCCATGGCCTGGTCAGCATGTACTTTCACATGCAGGAGGCTCCTCTCGAGGCAGGAGCGATGGTGGAGAAGGGGGACGCCCTCGGCGAGGTCGGCTCTACCGGCCGCTCTACGGGTCCGCACCTTCATCTCGGATTGCGCTGGAGAGGAGCGCGAATCGACCCGGACTGGCTGCGCGATCGGTTCGGGGAGATCCCCGCCGTGCAGCCTGCGCCCTGACCTCCGGCGGCTCTAGGCCGCCGGAGGTCCTCGACCTCTCGGTGCCGGACGAACTGCTCGATTCCGGCGACGCGAGCAAATCCCAGATCCTCGCCACCGACGCCGACGGCAACGAAGCCTCGTCGGAGAGTTGCCTCTTCGTTCCGTATGTCGATGGGATCGGCGGCCCGAGCGGTCGCCGACTCTGATCCCTTCGGGGCGAACTCCCGAATTGAAATTGTTAACCTGTCAACATTGTCGTACATGATGACTGTCGGAATTTGCGTTGAGTTGGTGCAGAGCGTGTATCGCTAACTGGCGCTCATACCGGGAGTCGAGTCATGACGATCAGCTTTTCCTTTCCCCTTCGCCTTCTTCTGACCATCTTCTTGCTGTCGCTGTTGGTGGCACCGCTGTCCGCGGAGGCTGGAGATTCTTCCTCCGTGGACGAGGAGATCAAGGCCGAGCTCGCCAAGGGCTATGAGTTGTTGCAGCGGCGGCGGGTCGACGACGCCGTCCGTGCCTTCCGCAAGGCCGACAAACTCGGCGAAAAGGCCCATCCGGAGGCGGCCGTGGCCCTGGCGATCGGCTACCAACGTCTCCAGGCCTGGGTAGAGTCCGAAAAGACGGCCCGTCGCGCCATCGAGCTCGCTGGCGCGGATGCCTACTTGAGGTCCGCCGCCTACAAGGTGCTCGGACTCACCCTCCTGGCCCGAGCTTCCGGCAAGAAGGAAAACGAGCTACTGGCGGAGGCGGAAGGCAGCTTCCGAGCGGCCCTGGAGAGCGCGGGCGGCGAGGATCCGGTACTGAAGCTCAACCTCGCCGAAACGGTGATGCGCCTTGGGCGCGACGAGGAAGGCATCGCTTTGCTCGAAGAGTTCCTGGCCGGGGATCCCACGGGACCGAGCGCGGCCCGCGCCCGCTCCCTGCTCGACAATCCGGACCGATCGCGCGAGGCCCTGGTTCCGGACTTCGCTATGGTGACCCTCAAAGGGGAGTACCTGACCCCGGATGACTTCGCCGGCGAGGTGATCCTGCTCGACTTCTGGGGCACCTGGTGCCCTCCCTGCCGCAAGGCCACTCCCGCCCTTGGCCGGCTCGCCAAGCGGCACCATGATGAGCCGTTCCGGTTGGTCGGCGTCAGCAACGACTCCTCCCGCGAGGTCCTGGAGCAGTACGTGGCGGACCACGACATCACCTGGACCCAAGTCTGGGATCAAGGCGGGCAGATCGGCCGTGATTCCTTCTTGGTGAAGACCTATCCAACCTATGTCGTTCTCGACCACCAAGGGCGCGTGGTGTACCGAGTGAGCGGCTGGGGTGAATACCTCCGCAAGGAACTCGAACGGCGCGTCTACTCCGCGATTCGGAAGGCTCGCAAGGCAGAGAAAGCGCAGGGTTCTCGCTGATCTTGTGACTGGATCGGCGGCCTTGAATGCCTGCTCGGTTTGAGTTCGACTAGGTTGGGGTCAGCCAGCTTCTTCTGCCCCGGAGTCATACCCCTTTCTTTACTTTGGTATGATCTAAGGATGAAAGTTGGAATCTCCCTTCCCGATGATCTGGTGACCTTTGCCGACGAGGAGGCTCGGAGCCGAGGGACGACCCGATCCGGTCTACTCGCCGAGTTGCTCAAGGCCGAGCGTCAGCAGAAGCAATTGCGGACCTATCTCGATCGACACGGCTGGGACATCGTCGAAGACGAAGAAAGCTGGCGCGAGTATCAACGGGGCCGGACAGCGGAGGAGTACGGTGCCGACGACTGGTGAATCCCTGCCGTCGCGAGGAGACGTGTGGTGGGTTCGCCTCGACAAACGCCGTCCCGCGGTCATCGTGCAAAGCGACCGGCTCAAAGATCCCCGTGTGCGGAGCTTCCTCGCCGTTCCCTTGACCAGTCGCCTGCACCTTGAGGGCCTGCCCGGAACGGTGCGTTTTGATCGGCGATGCACGGGCCTGCCGAAGCCTTCCGTCGCCAACGTCTACGACGTGCAGAAAGTTCTACGCTCCGACCTACTCGAGCGAGCCGGGAGACTCCCGGCCGCCCAGCTCTCGACGCTCGATGAGGGCCTGAGGTTGGTGCTGGGTCTCTAGGCCGACCTCCTCAGAAACCCGCTTCCGGGAGGGTTCTCGACCATCCCGCCTCCTGACTTCCGGGGTGATTTCTCTTGCCTCGATTTCTCGGGCCACAACCGAACCCTGCGGCACCGCCCGACCTCTTACTAGAGTGAAGGCGAGTCCGGCGGTGGCCGATGCCACCGCGCCCAGTATTCGCCATCTAGTCGGAGAGGAGCGAGGCGTTCCGTGAAGACATCGAAACAAGAAGCTCTTTGGATCCTCCGGGCCCAATCCGGAGATCTGGAAGCGCTCGATTCTCTGCTCGAGGGTGTGCAGGGATCGCTGTTTCGCTTGATCCGCGGAATCGTCGGCGACCATGCCCTGTCCGAAGACGTTCTGCAAGACGTTCTCGTTCTGGTCTGCCGCAAACTGAAGTGGTTGAGGGAGCCTCGCCTCTTCCACTCCTGGGCCTTCCGGATCGCCAGCCGCGAGGCCATACGGTGTGTGCGTCGGGAGCGCCGATGGCGTCGTCAGATGGTAGAGGAAGAATCCCTCGAAGAGGTGGCCGACAACACCCCGAGCCCTGCTGACTTCGCGGTACGGATTGCCGAACTTCCAGCGCTTGTCGAGAGCGTTCCACCGGCGAGCCGGGCCGTCCTTCTTTTGCACTATCAGGAAGAACACTCGCTGCAGGAAGTGGCCGACGTACTGGGGCTACCCCTCGGCACCGCCAAATCACGGCTTGCCTACGGATTGTCCATCCTGCGCTCGAAGAAACATCCGAAACATTAACCCGGGAGACCCTATGTCCACAGCTACCCCGAAGGGACGCAGAGTACGTGTCCAACGAGTGCTCCTTTTCGCCCTCGTCGAGGTCGTGATCCTCGTCGCCTTGCTGTACAAATTTGGCGTTCTCGGCCAATAGAGAATCTTTGGAGACCCCCCATGAGCAACTCATCCAATCTGGATCAGCGCCGCCGGGCAGCTCTCGACGAAGTCAAGAAGAGCGAGAAACACGTTCGCAACCTGTTCATTTTCATCGCCGCTTGGGAACTCGTGCTGTTCCTGGCCATCATCTTCTGTATGGACTTCGGCGATCGCCTACACGTTCTCATCTTCCTGTCGGCGGGCCTCGTGTACGGAACCCTCGGCATCGGCCTGTTGGCCCTAGGGGCCTACATGCGACAGAACACCCAGCGAGTGCTCGCCGCCTTGGAGCTGTTGAGCGGGAACGAAGCCTAGGGCGGCCGTGGGCTGTCCTCGCTCCCTCCCCCAATGGGCCGGTGACGGTCCGGGGGAGGGAGGCCCGTCCCGTCAGGGTACTCGGGCGGAGAGTTGGTTCATCTGGCGATTCTGGGCAGGATCTCGGTCAAGGCGGCGGTGAGCGCCAGTCCGAAGGCGATTCCAAGAAAGAGGATCGCCGCCTTGTAGGCGACCATTCCCAAGATCGCCATGAATCCAATCGCCAACAGGGTGGTCAGCCGGGGGAACCGCAGCGGCCAAAAGACCATTTTCGTCAGGCGTTCTTTCGCGACCCCTCGGATCCCCGAGTTGAGCAACTCGTGTCTCGATTCTCGTGCCGCACGTCGCAGGACAACGATCATCAGGCCCAGCGAAACGAGAAACAAAAGGACTGCGCCCAGGGCGACCATCAAGCCGCTGAAGTCGAGGGCGCCGAGGTCCCGGAGGTACTCGAGAATGCTCCCGCGCAGGCTCTTGAGGTCGAGCGCCACATCCGCTCCTTCCAGGAACTCTTCGCGGATAAAGCCCCAAACATTGAGGGCAGACTTTTCCGGGGTGTGTAGATAGGCATTCCACAGGCGGCTGAGCAGCAATTGAGAATAGAGACACGCCCCGGCCAAGAGAAAGTGCGAGAGGACCGTGGAGAACTGTTGAAACCCGCAGCGGGGGTCATCGGGAGAGTAAGTCCCGGAAGGGAAGAGCCGCGCGGCACGACCGGGCTGACGAAGGTCTCGAACGAGGGCGTTCATCGCAAGGGCGAAATGCAGTAGCAGTGCGATCATCGCGATCAAGAGCGCCTGTTGGAGGAAGACGACGAGCGAGAAGGCGGCTGCCGCCTTCGCCGTCACGGCTTCGGCGCCGACCTGCTTGATCGACCAATCCACCTCCGCAACCCCGGAGCGATCTCCCGTCCACAGGGGGCCGCCGCTGTAGGTCCACCACTCCCAGAGGCTTTCCAGCAGTCCCAGGATGGAAAACACCATCCACGACAGGGAGTAGCGCTTCAACATGGCCTTCCATCGGTTGGTGGCGAGGGTTGCCCCATTGGGGTGCGGCTTCAACTCGCCGTCGAGGAGCATGCCTGCCGAGGCGAGGCGGGAGCCGAGGGCGGACATTTCCTGCAGGGTCGTCAGCAGAAAAAAGTAGAACAAGGGCACAATCAGGGTGAATCCGATCGCCCAGTTGAGGGAAGAGGCGTAGCCCACCTCTCGACCTCCATACTCGTACTGGAAAACGCCGACGGCGAACGACCCGACGAGCAGCACGAGGGACCACGTGGCGGCCGCGATCGCCGCGTGCAGCGGCTCGATGCTGACCACTCGGTCCAGCCACCGCTCTGAGAGTTTCCGAATCGACACTCGAGATCAACCTTTCTTGGCTTCTCGTCTTTCGCCTGGGCGAACCGGCGAATCGCCGTCACCCGCTCACTTTGCCCGATGGGAGCCTCAACCTTAACGGATGACCCGCGGGGCTGACTCCATGGACGGACCGTGGGTCTCCGAATCGACCCACGGAAAGGCCTTGACCAGCGAATCGCGGGAGCCGGTGACCTCTGTGGCGGCGGACTTCGTCGACCTCGACGGTGGAAAGACCCGGGTCACCCTGGTGCAGGATCGGCTGAATCCGGAATTCGTCGAATACGTCAAGGCGGGCTGGAGCGCGGCCTGCGGCAGGCTCGATCGCTTGTTGATGGCCGACGCGTCCTGAGGCCGACGGCAGGGCGAGGTGGGGTCAGCCCCAGATCTTGCCCTCCAATCTCTCCGTGTCGGTGGGCGTTGGGAGGGCTGAGAACTCAGCCCGCCGCTCGCACATCGCGAAGGCCGAGACGGCGGCGTCGAAGGCGTCGTCAGAGCACTGGGCCTGGATGCGCTGCATGCGGTCCATGGTGAACTCGGGGTGATCGTCAAGGAACTGCACCCGCGCTTCGAGGCTGCTCTTATTCAACGCCGTGCCGTAGAAGAGCCGCGGGTAGATTTCGACCACCAGCGGTAGCTTTGGCGGATCGAACGGCCAAATCGAAAAACCGGCCTCCTGGAGGTCCGCCAGGATCGGCATGCCCCGAATCGAACCGGGACCGACTTGGGTGGCTCCAACGAGCTTGAAGACGGTCTCGGGCGACAAGCCCTGCTCCCGGAGTTCGATGTCGGTGGCTCGAAAGGCGTTCGAGGGCTGCGGTCCTTTTCTGTAGAACGGTTTGCAGGGTTGCTCAGCCAGCCATTGGTCGGCGTGGCGCTCCGCCTGCTTCCAGAACTCGGTAGCCGACGAGCAGCCGCATTCTCGAACGAACCACTTCGGACAGGAGAAAGCGAAGTCCAGCCCAACGACCAGATCCGATTCCTCTCGCCCGATCTCGATCAGCCGGTCTCGCGCCTGCTCTCGGCTTCTACCGTTTTCCAGAGCTTGCATCTCTCCGGCGGCATCGGCCTCCGCCAGCCAGATCTTCTTCCTGGAGCCGTTCTTCGCGCCGGACCAGTCGACGGCTACGAAGTGTTGGGGAATCGCCGTCATCGCGTGCCTGTCCCGATGCCGAATCAAGGGTCGGATCTCAAGGCGTCACTCCTGACTACGATCCAAGCTCTCCGCTTTCGAACCCGTCGGCGAAGAGCAAGCCCACGGGGAAGCCTTCCGCCGACCAGATGCCCGGCTGGGGCTGGAGGAGGGAGAGGCAGCGCGTCGGCGCGAGGGCGTCGCACGCGGTGGTGCCGCCGCCCTCTTCGAAGGGAAACCAGCCGACCAATCCGGGTTCCGTGCCGTCCACCGCGGAGCTCCAGGTGCCGGCGACTTCCGCGGCGGTCTTGGCGCGGGTCCAGAAACGCATCTCGTCCACCAGGCCCTTGAAGTCCTCGTACTGCGACAGCACTCCGATCGCCGCTTGTTTCTCGGCACCGAAGAACCAGCCTTCCTGACCGCTCGGGAATCCACTCCAGCCGGACCACCAGATGGTCATGTCGGTGCGGAGAGAGCTCTCTTCGCTGGCGATCAGTACGCCATCGATAAAGAGCTCCAGCCGCGCCGCCGATATGGGTACGAAGCGGCGCACCAAGGTCAGGTGGTGCCAGGTGCCGGTGAGGAGCGAGGGAGTATCGCTGGCGGGGAAGGCGCCGATCGACCAGTGACCTCCGGGGCCGGCGTTCGCGCCATCGCCAAAGAGCCAGCGCACCCGGCCTCCGCCGTAGAACTGGAGGCTCATGGTGCCGTCCTGGAACGAAGCGTTGTTGTGGCCGTCGAGGAGGAAGTTGCCCTCAAACCACCAACCGCCGCTCGAATACGGCGGATGGTCGGCAGCGCACCAGTGGGTGAGCTGGCCCGCTCCGGCGCAGTTGCCCACCGGGAAGCTCGCATCCGGCTGGATCCACAGTTCGAAGGTGAATTCGCCGTCGCCAAAGTCCGGCGGCATGGCGGTCAGTAGGCCGTAGTCGTGCTGGTTCGGTGCGTTGGCGAAGAATGCCAGGCTGTCCGCCTGGCTCGCCGTGCCTGGGATCAGCCAGCAGGCCATACAGCAGGCGATGGTGAAGGCCGCGGTGGGTGGTCCTGTTCGGTGCGTCGAAGCCATCGCTCTCACTCTGGAGTCAGGGGTCAGAATCGGGTGGGGCCTCCCGGGCCGCCGGATATCTCCGGAGATCTCGATGCATCGTATCTCGGCGCTCCGTCAGCGGTCAGCCGGTGTACCCGGCGACGGAGCAAAGTGGTCGCCCGAGAGAAGTCGCGTAGTTTCCGAGCGGATCACTTGTAGGTATTTCATTGGTATGCTATATCTATTGATTGTAAAATTGACCATAATGATTTAGAGGATATTTGTATGTCTTTGGAGGGTACTCCTCTCGATTTCGCCACGACGGATCTCTGCGACCAATTCCCCCGCCGGGTTCAGCCCGCCGATCCGATCTTTGGAGACTACGGTGGCCTCCCCACCTTCGCCGGCGAGATGACGACCGTGAAGGTGCTGGAGGACAACGTTCTGGTCCGCCGACTGCTCGAGAGCGACGGCCGCGGGCGGGTCCTGATCGTGGACGGCATGGCATCCCTCGCCTGTGCCCTTCTCGGCGACCGGCTCGGCGGTCTAGCGGCGGAGAACGGCTGGTGCGGGATCGTGTTGAACGGATGTATCCGCGACTCCGCCCAACTCGGGAAGATTCCCATCGGCATCCGGGCGCTCGCCGCCCATCCCCGCAAGAGCGGCAAGCAGGGCCTAGGAGATGTCGGAGTACCGGTGGCCTTCGCAGGAGTGGTCTTCCAGCCTGGCCACTTCGTGTACGCCGACCAGGACGGTCTTCTGGTTGCCGCTGAAAGACTGCACTAGGGAGGCCCAGCCATGAAAGTCCGCTCCATTCCCACGGCAGATTGTCAGTCCTACGACGACTATCTACGTCAGCGCGAGACGGTCCGACGACTGCTGGAGACGAGAGGCTACGTCCTCATCCAGGCCTGGGACGCAGAGCTGGAAACCCTGGAGGCGATCGCCGGCGTTTTGGGGGTGACCCAGTACCACGTTCGAGCCGGCGAGCGCGGCGTCGTCGGGGAGGGCGAGGCGCGTTTCGGGAGCTGGCGGTCCCACGGCGGGGAATACCAGGGAACCACGGAGGAGAGCTTCCCGCCCCACACTGATGGTTCCTTCTTGCTCGGACTGTTTCCCGAAAACGGCGTCATGAGGTCGGTGCGGCCGCCCAAACTCATCTTGCTCCAGTGTGTGCAGGCGGCAGCGGAGGGAGGAACCAATACCCTGGTGGACGGTCAGGAAGTCGTCTCGAGCCTCTTGGAGCGCGAGCCGGAGATGCTGAGGACGCTGATGTCGGCAGGTTGCGTCGCCTTCTGCCGCGACGATCAGCTAGCCGTGGGCGGACCGGTGTACTCGCAGCGCCGACCGGGCGCTCTCGGTATGCGTTTTCGCTTCGACCGGGCCACCTACGTCGCGCCCTGGGCCTACCAGGCGGTCGAGAGGCTCCATGTCGGCTATCATCAGAATGCAGAGTACACGCAGCGAGTCCATCTGGCTCCGGGCCAGATCCTGATTGTGGACAACCTCCGGGTCCTCCATGGCCGGGACGCTTTCCGCTGCGGCGACGGAAGCGTTCGGAAGTACCGGCGGATCTGGATCGCGGACGAGGGCGAGGAGTTTCTGTCGCCACTTTCGCGAGAGGAGGTGCCGCGCGCCCTGGAGCCCTATCGAGCGTATGAGAGGTTGCTCCGGCCGCCCAACCCGGACGCGATGGAACTCCAGCTCGGCATCAAGCTCGAGCCTCACCAGGAGCGACTCCTCGAGAGCCTGACGTCGAGTCGAGATTCGACCCATGGAGCCGCCCTTGCTACCCATTGAGCCTGTGGCCGTCCTGCACCAGGCGCTGAGGCCACCGCTGATCGGCGGTGTCGCGAAACCGAAGAAGCCCGGGGGCTACCGGGACAGTAGCGCGGACATCGCGTTCGGGCTCGCCGAGCGCGGGATCCGCGTAGTGACGCCGGTGGAACGGCCGAATCCCGACCACGACGACGATTGGTCCTTTCCCGACACCGCCGCAGGGATCGACCAGGCGGTGACCCTCGGCGCGCGGACTCTGTGGGCGAACACCGTTCTGTACTCGACACACCCACTGGCAGAAGTCCGGCTCCGGTTGGTGGCACAACGGCCGGCGGACGTCGAGCGCTACGACGACAAGGTCACGACCAACGGCCTGCTCGAGCGTCGGGGCTGTCCGGTTCCGAAATCTCTGGTGGTTGAGGGTGCGGGAGTCTCCGACGGCGATTGGGTGGAGCGGCTCCGGCGGGCCCTGCACGCGCGGGAGATGGAGTTTCCGCTGGTGGCGAAGCCGATCCGCGGCCGGGGCAGCGAGGGCGTCAGCAAAGTCGAGTCCCTGGCCGAGCTGCGCTCGGCGGTCGAAACCCTGTGCGCCGCCAGGAGCCGCCATGATGGGGTCGAGATTCCGCGCTACGGGGATGCCGTATTGGTCGAGGAGTTCTTGCCCGGGCGGGAGCTGACGGTGACGGTGATGCCTCCCGGAAGCTACTCGATCGCAGGCTCCGAGGTTGTTCGCGACTCTCACTGGGCCCTGGGTCCGGTCGAGAGATTCAGTCACCGGGACGGCATCGCGCCGTACAGCGGCGTCGTCGCCGTGGCCGCCAACAGCCGGCTCCTCGACGCCGAGGAGCTGGCCGACGAAAGCGTGCGGCGGAATCAGCGCCACTGTGAGTCGGCGGCGCGCGCGATCGATGCTCGGGCGCCGATCCGGATCGACTGTCGGGAAGACCGGGACGGCGCGATAAAGCTCTTCGACCTCAACATGAAACCGAACATGACGGGTGCGGGCCGCCCGGGTCGCGACGATCAGAACGGGCTGAGTTCGATTGCCGCCCATACCGTCGGCTGGAACTACCGGGACCTTTTGGTCAACATGCTGCGCCAGGCGTGGACCGCGGAGCCAACCCCGCAGGATCGACGATGAGCCCGGTGGCGAAACGGCGGATCCAGGGCTCCTGCGGCCGGCCGCAGGAGCCCGCCGCCGACGGGGAGCGCGAAGCCATCGCCGTCGGGCCGTGGCTTGCCCCGTCGAGTCCGCGATCTTCGGAGCGCCCAGGATGACCGCCACGGCCAAAGACTCCTCACGCGGCGGCGAGCGGCGGCCGCTAGAGGGCCTGCAGGTGGTCGAGTTTGCCCACGCCATCATGGGTCCGGCCTGCGGGCTGGTGCTGGCCGACCTGGGAGCGAGCGTGACCCATGTAGAAGTGCCTTCCGGCGACCCCACCCGCCGGCTTGCCGGCGGCGGCAAGGTCTACTTTTCCCTCTACAACCGCAACAAGCGGAGCCTCGCCGTCGATCTGAAGCGGGGGGCGGGCCGTGAGATTGTCCGCAAGCTGGTGCAGCGATCGGACGTCGTCGTCGAGAACCTCGGACCCGGCACGATGGAGCGTGCGGGCCTGGGCGAGCGCGAGCTGCGCGGCCTGAACCCGGAGTTGATCTATTGCTCCTTGAAGGGCTTCTTGAGCGGCCCCTACCAGGACCGCCACGCGATGGACGAGGCGGTTCAGATGATGAGCGGCTTGGCGTACATGACCGGGCCGCCGGGCCGTCCGCTACGCGCTGGAACCTCGGTCATCGACCTCACGGCCGCCCTGTTCGGCGTCATCGGCGTCCTGGCCGCTCTGCTCGACCGCCCGCGCCGCGGCGGGGGCCAGGCTTTCCGGGCCTCGCTCTTCGAGACCGCGGTTTTCCTCATGGGGCAGCACGTCGCCGCCTCCTCGCTGTCGGAGGCGCCGGTCGACCCGATGCCGGCACGGGTGCCCACCTGGTCGGTGTACCAGCTCTTCGGTACCGCGGACGACGAGCCGATCTTCATCGGTATCGTCAGCGACCGTCATTGGCAGCGGTTCTGTCGGGCGTTCGGCCGGGAGGATCTGGGCCGGGACCCTCGGCTCGCCACCAACCGGTTGAGGGTCCAAGCGCGCGAATGGTTGATCCCGCAGATCGCGGCCTTGGTCGGTGGGCTGCCGGCCTCCGAGGTCACCCGCCGGTGCGAGGCCGCCGGTATCCCGTTCGCTCCGGTGGCGACCCCGGGGGACCTGCTCGACGACCCTCAGCTTCGGCAGCCCGCGCGCCTGTTGCCGGTCGAGGTGGACGGCGGCCTCGCCCGCGCCCCAACCCTGCCGATCGAGGGCGAGGCCTTCGGTTGTGCCTCCGGGCTCCAGCCGCCGGAGGTCGGTGAACACACGGTTGAGATCCTGAAAGAGCTCGGGTACCCCGAGTTGCAAATCGGCGAACTGATTTCCCAGGGCGTCCTGGGCGAACCGGTGAAGGCATGAGCGAGATCGCTTCGACTCCCCCTGCGCCGGGCCGGGTAGTGAGCCCGCCACAGGTGTCGGGAGCCATCCGGCACGACCTGGTGCTCGAGGACACCACCCTGCGCGACGGCGAGCAGATGCCGGGCGTCGCCTTCTCCAAGCAGACCAAGCTCGCCCTGCACGATCTGCTGGTGGCGGCGGGCGTGCGCTGGCTGGAGGTCGGGGCCGCGGCGATGGGTGGCGAAGAGCTGGACTACATGCGCGCCCAGATCGCGCACGGCAGCGACGCGACGCTCGTCGCCTGGAGCCGCGCCATCCGCGCCGACGTCGACCAGTCGCTCGACCTGGGCTACCGGGCGGTCCACATCGGGTTCCCGGTCTCCCGCATCCTGTTGCAGGCGAGCGTGGGACGGGACCGCCACTGGCTACTGACCCGGCTCCGGGAACTCGTCGGCCATGCCAAGGACCGCGGCGCCTTCGTCTCCGTCAGCTCCGGGGACTCGGCGCGGGTGGAAGACGATTTCCTGCTCGAGTACGCCGGGGTCGCCCGCGAGGCCGGCGCCGATCGCCTGCGGATCTCCGACACCACCGGCGCGTTGACGCCGGAGGCCTACTACCGCAAAGTCGGGAGGCTGGCCGTCGCCTGCGACATCGACCTCCACTGCCACACCCACAACGACTTCGGTTTCGCCACCGCCAACACCATCGCTGGCCTGCACGCCGGGGCGCGCTACTTCCACGTCACCGTCAACGGAATCGGCGAGCGCGCCGGGAACGCCGACCTGGCGCAGACCGCGGTCGCCCTCAAGCATCTCCACGGACGCGACGTCGGGATCGTCGAACGCAAGCTGCCGGCGCTCAGCGCTGCGGTGGCTCGGGCGAGCGGCTATCGGGTCCAGGCGCACCATCCGATCGTCGGCAAGAACGTCTTCACGCACGAATCGGGGATCCACGTCAACGCGATGCTCAGCGACACGAAGACCTTCGAACCGATCCTCGCGCCGTCAAAGGTCGGCCGGCGCCGGCGCTATGTCCTCGGCAAGCACTCCGGCCGCCGCCTGTTGCGCGAGATGCTCCGGCGCCGCGGCATCGAAGCCGGTGAGGACGAGCTGATCCACTGTCTCCGGGAGGTGAAGGCGCTCGCGGTGGCGAAGCGCGGCTCGGTCAGCGAGCGGGAGCTGCTGGAGATCTATGGCCAGCCGGCCGGGACGTCAGCCACGTCGGCTGAACCCGTGGCCGAGAATGCCGAGCTGGCGGCGGAGCACCGGCCAGCCCAGGCCGCAAGCGAGAGCGACGAATGAATGAGAGACAACCTTCGAATTGACTTCGGATAGACCAAGCAAAGAGAGGAGACGAGCATGTGGCAACAAGCGACAGCGTTTTTACTGGGAGTGGTGGCGGCGCCGGTGGCGGGAGGGATCTTGCGCCCGCTCACCAGGGAGTTGATCAAAGGGGTGATCCTCACTAGCCAGCAGGTCAAAAAGGTCGCCCACGAGGTGCGGGAGGATCTCGAAGACCTCACCGCCGAGGCTGCCGCCGACATCTCGGAGGCACCGGCCAAGCCCAAAGGGCGGCGGAAGTGAGCCCTCGCCCGTTGGGAGTGCCCTTGTCGGAAACCGTAAGTGGCTGAGGTCCTGACTTTCGAGAAACGCTCCGTTGGAGCGGCCGCCAGGGCGGTCCGCGAGGGCCGCGGCTCGCCCGTCCGGCTGTCGCGGCGCTCAGCAACCCCGGGCCGCGAGCGATGGGAGATCGAAGGCTTCGCCGGTAGGCCGGGGGTGTTGGCTCTGGTCTCGGAATTGGTGGCCCGGCACGAGGGTGTGAAGGAGGCCACGGCGAACCCGGTCACCGCCCGGTTGCTGGTCCGGTTCGACGAGAGGATCCGCAGCCGGCAGGTGGCGGAGGCGGTACGGTCGGCGGTGAGAACCGCAATGAAACGCCTGGCGGCGGTCGTCGGCGCGGAGGGCGGGTCCGGACACGAGCCGGCGGCGCCGGTCGGCACGGTCGCCAAGCTGGCCGCGGCGGCCTTGGTGGTGCCAGCGGCGCTGCTGATGGCGGCGAACGCCTCCGGACCGGTGCTCCTCGGTGCCGCGGTCGCGGCCACCGCCGTCACCGGAGTCGTGGCCTGGCGCCGCCAGGCAGCGGCAAGATCGTCGCCGACGCGCGGGGTCCTCCGCCGCCTCTACGAGCATGCGAGGCCGCACCACCGTCAGTTCTACCTGGCTGCAGCGAGTTCAGTCCTCAAGAAAATCTTCGACCTCGCTCCGCCGATCCTGATTGGCCTCGCCGTCGATCTCGTCTCCAACCGGGGCTCGGTCGTCCTGGCGGGCCTCGGCATCGCCGGGGCTGTGCCCCAATTGCTGACTCTGGCGGGCGTGTCGATTGCCATTTTCGTTCTAGAGTCGGCGTTCGAGGTGGCCTACAAGCGGCTGTGGCGAGACCTCGCCCAGAGGATCCAGCACGACCTCCGCGTCCAAACCTATGAACATCTCCAAGCGATGCGCCTGGGCGACCTGCTGGACGAGAATGCCGGAGACCTGGCGACCGTCCTCAGCGACAACATCAACGATCTCGAGACCTTCCTCAACGAGGGCGCTCACGATCTTTTCGAGATGACGACCAATGTCGCCGTCGTCGCCCTGATTTTCTTCTTCGTCTCGAGCAAGGTGGCGTGGGTCGCTCTGTTGCCGATCCCGCTGATCGTCTGGGTCACCCTGCGGTATCACCGCCAGATCGGTCCGCTCTACGCACGGATCAAGGAGCAGGCGGGAGTCGTCAGCGGTCAGCTCGTCGCTAACGTCAGCGGCATGTCGGTCATCCGCAGCTTCACCGCCGAGGACAACGAGAGAGACCGGATTCAGGCCATCAGCCAGGAGTACCTGGAACGCAATCGGCCGGCAATCCGGCTCTACTCGCTCTTCGAGCCCGGTATTCGGATGCCGGTTCTGGCCGCGTTCTCCGGCGTTCTCGTCGTCGGCGGTCTGCTCGGCCTCGCGGGCACATTGACGGTGGGCCAGTATGCCCTCACCCTCTACCTGATCCAACGCTTCCTCTTCCCCTTCGCCTTCCTCGGCGAAGCCGTCGATCTCTACCAGCGGGCGATGGCGAGCATGGCGAGGGTGTTCGCCGTGCTGGACCGGCCGATCGACGTCGACACCGGGGATCGTGCTCTGGCCGTTTCAGAGGTTGCGGGCGAGGTGATCTTCGATCGCGTCACCTTCGCCTATAGCGGGAGAGACCCAGTCCTCGCCGACTTCGACCTGCATGTTCCGGCTGCCAGCACGATCGCCATCGTCGGCACCACCGGCGCCGGCAAGACCACCTTGGCGAGGCTGCTGCTGCGCTTCTATTCTCCGGATTCGGGGAGGATTTCGATCGACGGACTCGACATTCGCAGCGTGCGGGTCCGCGACCTGCGGCAGGCGATCGGGCTGGTCAGCCAGGAGATCTTCCTGTTCGATGGCACGATCCGGGACAACATCGCCTACGGTACTTTCGATGCTCCTCTGGATGCCATCCAGAACGCTGCTCGCCTGGCGGAGGCGGAGGAGTTCATCGAACAACTACCCCAGCGCTACGACACCCTCGTCGGCGAGCGGGGCATGCACCTTTCGGGCGGGCAACGCCAGCGGCTCTGCCTGGCCCGCGCCATCGTCAAGGACCCTCCGATCCTGGTGCTCGATGAAGCGACCGCCTTCGTCGACAACGAGACGGAGGCGGCGATCCAGCGCTCGCTAGAGAAGATCTCCGTCGGTCGCACGACGATCATCATCGCCCATCGGTTGTCCACCGTGCGGAGCGCGGATCTCATCTACGTGATGGGCAGCAATGGCAGGATCCTCGAGACCGGACGACACGACGAGCTGATCCAAATGGGCGGCCCCTACTCCTCCCTGTGGAGGGTGCAGACGGGCAACGGGTAGCCGGCCGTCAGGCCATCGTCCGCTGGCCGAGGCCGAGCCACTCGAGGAGTTCGACCCCGGCCGGTGCTTTCGCCTTGGCGTCTGGATCGGTCGCCTGGCGGAGGCCACTGCTGATGTGCATGTATTGCCAGACTACGACATCCCCGGCGGACAGTCGGTAGACGCCGAAACCGACGTTCGAGTTTTGGTCGTTGACCAGGTAGACCCAGGGGTGGCGATGTGAAGGAAGACGTCTCATCCGTTTCAAGAATCTAGATTTCTGTTTGGATCGGAGATCCCGTAGCCTTGGGAGGTCGACTTTCACGGCACCCTCTCCGAGGAACTCACCATGGGACGAATGATCTTGATCCTGGCCTTGATGCTCGTGGCCCTGCCGGTGGCCGCTCAGGAACCGGCGCGACCGGCGGACTGGGCGGAGCCGATGGAGCTCGACGGAGTGCCCAACCTTCACCGGGTCAGCGATCGTCTGTACCGCAGTGCACAGCCTTCCGCCGAGGGCATGAAAAACCTGCGGGAGATGGGCGTTGAGACGGTGGTGAACCTGCGCTCGTTCAGTTCGGATCGCGACGAGATCGGGGACACGGGACTCGGCTACGAACACATCTACATGAAGGCGTGGCACCCGGAGCGGAAAGAGGTGGTCCGTTTTCTGACCATCGTGACCAGTCCCCGGCGCACACCGGTGCTAGTCCACTGCCGCCACGGTGCCGACCGCACCGGCACGATGGTGGCCCTGTACCGGATCGCGGTCGAGGGCTGGAGCAAAGAGAAAGCCCTACAGGAAATGACCCAGGGCGGCTACGGCTTCCACAAGGTGTGGAACAACCTTCCGCGCTGGATCCGCAATCTGGACATCGAGTCCATCCAGCAGGAGGTTGGGATCGAGCCCGGTCCGCCGAGGTCCGCCCCGGTTTCGAGTGCGGAAGACCTGGTGGGCACCAGGAAGATCGACCTTCGCCCCACCCCCTGAGCGGAGCCCTCCCAACAAGACTTCGCCAGTAGTCAGGTTCGGTCAGTGGCTTCGCCGGACGTGGTGATGCAGTGAACAAGTTTGAAAAATTTCAAGCATTTGGGAGTTGGGTGATCCATTGTCGGCCGGGAGCCGGAGCGAATCGAAGGGAGGTAAGGTTTGAATGAAAAGGATCTTCAAGGTTCCCGCAGGCTCGGCTTTGCTCATCGTGCTTTTCGTGGTGCCGGTTGCTCAAGCGCAGGATATTTGGAAGAGCGGCGGGCCTTTTGGCGGTTTGATCGTCGACCTCGAGGTCGATCCGAACGATGCGTCGGTCGTCTTCGCGGCGGCTTCGGGCAAAGGACTCTTCAAGAGTGTGGACGGTGGGGCGACTTGGCAGCGCAACGTCAGTGCTCCGGACACCGCTCGGGCCCTGGCCGCGGATCCGGACACGCCGGGGGTGTTCTATCTCGGCTCTTTCGGCGGTGTCTTCCGAACCGCTGACAGCGGAGGGAATTGGACCGAGATCACCCTGGGTTTGCCGGCATCAGAAGGTTTCTCCTTGCTCGAGCTGGCGCCTTCCGACCCCGATGTTCTCTATGGGGTGATTTCCGGCCAGGGGATTTTCCGCACCAGCAATCAGGGGACGCTTTGGACGGACATCAGCAGTGGCCTGGGCGGCTCGAACGTCACCGAGCTGGCGGTCGATCCCCAGATTGCGGATGTGCTCTATGTCAAAGCCGGGTCTGATCTCTTCAAGAGTGTCGACGGCGGGTCGACCTGGGCGCCGCTCTCCAACGGCCTTCCCGGTGGCCTTCTCCTGGCCTTGGCGATCGACCCCAACAACAGCAACACGGTACTCGCCTCGTACTTCATCAGTGGGATCTACCGATCTCTCGATGGTGGGGCGAGTTGGACTGCGTTGGTCAACGATCTTCCGGAAGCGCCATCCCTCTTGCGCTTTGATCCCCGACAGGCGGGGACTCTCTTTGGCCGGACGTTTCTGGACCCTGCCTTCTACCGCAGCTCCGACGGGGGGAGTTCTTGGTCTCTGGCGATGAACGGCTTGGTCGAGCCGATGGTGGAGGCGGTGGCCTTCGGGGCCGCTGCTTCTGACGATCTGCTCGTGGGCACGCGCTCACACGGTGTCTCCATTTCGACCGATGGTGGCGCGAACTGGGTCTCCAGCAATGAAGGTTTGTCGGCTCTTTCGGTTCGAAAGCTGGCCCATGATTCCTGCAATCGCAACCTGGTGTACGCGGCTTCCGAAGGCGGTCTGTACAAGAGCATCGATGGTGGCAACTCGTGGAGCTTCGCAAGTCAAGGGCTGACTCACCTCGACGTGCGGGATGTCGTCGTCGATCCGCAGATGTCCCACATCGTGTATGCGGCGACGAATGGCGGGGGTGTCTTTCGAAGCGACGATTCCGCAACCACCTGGGTACCCATCAACTCAGGACTGACCGAGACTCAAATCAGGACTCTGGCGGTGGCTCCGTCGGATCCCCAGATCGTCTTTGCGGCGGCTTCTTCCGCTGTCTTCAAGAGCACCGACGGAGGCGCGAACTGGAACTCCATCGGGCCCGCGTTTCCGTCCGGTTTGCTCGCACCTATCGTAGTCGATCCATTGGATTCCGATCATCTCTTCCTGGGAAGTAGTATGGGAGTTTACGAGTCTCAGGATGGCGGTACCTCCTGGGGGACCCGCAACGATGGCCTGACGGAACTCAGTGTGAGTTCCCTCTCCATGGATCCCGTCGACCCTCTGAAGCTCTTGGTGTCGACGTCGAATCTGCTGTTTCAGACTGCGGACGGCGGTGCGCTCTGGACCGAGATCACCTCATTGCCGTGGAATTCGCCGGAGGTTGGTTTGATCGATCCTCAGGGATTTCCCACGCTCCACGCCATGAGCCACAGTTCCGCCACCTCACGGGCGGCCACCAGCTTCGATGGGGGCGCCACTTGGTCCGAATTCAATGTCGGGCTTCCAGGTCTCGATTTCCAATTGGACCTCTCCATGAACCCGTCCAATTCAGGGCGGCTCCTGGCTGCGACTACGGCCGGCGTCTTTTTCCGCGACCTGGCGATCTTTGTCGACGGCTTCGAGTCCGGCAATACCTCCGCCTGGTCGAGCGTCACGCAGGAGCCCTGAAGCGGATCTGGCTTCGGCGTTCCCGAGGGCTCACCTTACCCCTCCTGCCGAAGCCGCTAGGGGTATCCGGCCAGCCACGCCTTGGCCTCGGGCAAGAGGTAGGCGGGAATCGCCCAGGCTACGTGGTAGACCGGCTGTTGCCCGGCCGGTGCCTGGGTGAGGTGCATGCGGGTGCCGCCGGCATGCACCCGCACGGACTTCGCATCGCTCTCCACCCGCAGGCCCATCACATCGCTGTAGAAGCGTGCCTGGGCGGCCAAGTCCGGCGCCTGTAGCTGGAGCGACAGGATGCACCGCGCGGTGGACGGCGGAGCCTCCGGCGAAGCGGCCTGCTTCGCCGCGTCTGCCTCGAGTCCGAACCAGGCCGCCGCCAACGCTGGCTCCCAGGCTTTGCAGGAAGGTTCGGCGGTTGGAGAGGACCGGTCCAGCCGGTTGTCGGGTAACCCATGAGGTACCGTTCGCTGTCTTGCGCTCTGGGCTTCTCCTCATTGATAGACCCACGATACCGGAATCAGTGAAGGGCCGGCCGGTTCGCGCGTGGACACCTTGGATGGTTCCTTGGTTCTGAATTATGGTGAAGAAACTCCGGCCCTTTGCATCTAAACCGAATGGGTTCCGTCGGGACTCCCGTTTTGCGAGACTGGACCGGCAACTTCCGTCGATTTTCATAGAAGACCTCAACCGGGAATCCCCTTATGCGAAATGCACTCTTTGCCCTTTCCTGCGTCGCCGTGGCTCTCTCGCCGGCTGCCGCTCTCTGCCAAGAGGCGGTCGCCCTCTGGGATCGGCCTCCGTTGGAGGCCGGGGTGGACGAGGTGCTCCAGGCTTTTGCGGCCCTTCCAGAACCGGAAGAGGCGGACGTTCAGTTCCTAACCTCGCAGAAAACGTATAGCTTCGACCACATGGGTCGCCTGACCCTGACTCGGCACACCATTTTCAAGATTCTTACCGAGGAAGGGTTAGACCGCTACGCAACGGCTCGGCTGTCCTACTCTCCGTGGCATCAGGCTCGACCGGAATTTGGCTATCGTGTGATCGCTCCGGAAGGGACCGAAAGTCCACTCGATACCACCACTCTCTCGGAGCGTCCGATCGCCTCGGAGTCAGTGGACATTTTCGAAGATCGGCGGGTGGTCGAGGCCCCTCTGCCGGCGGTGAGGGTGGGATCGATTGTCGAGGGCGTTCGGGTGCTGTCGGACCTGGAACCGTTCTTCTCGGCCGGAACGGTTCATCTGAGCTACCTCCAGTCCTCCTCTGGACCGATCCACTTCTTCCGCACTCAGGTGGAACATCCTGAGGATTTGGCGCTCTCCTTCGTGGTGCGCAAGTGGGAAGACCTGAAGCCGGAGAAGGCGCAGGACGATGGTGTGATCCGCTATCGGTTCGAGGCCTTCGACCTGCCGCGATCGGAGAGCCCGGTCTCCGGTCTGCCCCCGGAATTGTCGCGCTGGTCGTATCTGGGGCTGACGACCGCTCCGAGCTGGCAGGCGGTGGCGATGGCCTACAGCGAGCTGGTCGAATCGCGCCTGCAGGAGCAGAATCTGCCGCGCCGGGTCGGGGTTGAAAAGGGTGCGACCCGGCAGGAGAAGATCGAGCAGATCCTCGAATGGACCCATGACCAGGTGCGCTACACCGGACTCGAGCTCGGTGCCGCGGCGATCGTGCCGGTGTCGCCCGAAACGACCCTGGCGAGAAGCTATGGCGATTGCAAAGACAAGTCCACCCTCCTGGTGTCCCTATTGAGGCGCGAGGGCATCGCCGCGCAGGTGGCCCTGCTTCGGGCCTCATTGGGCGCTGACCTCGATCCTGATCTGCCGGGCCTTGGGCAGATGAACCACGCGATCGTCTATCTGCCGGAGGACGATCTGTGGATTGACCCGACGGATCCCTTCAGCCGGGCCGGTGAGCTGCCTGCTCAGGATCAGGGGCGATGGGCGCTGATCGCTAGCGAATCCACCACGGAACTGGTGCGGACTCCCTCCAGTACGGCGGACCAGAACACGGTGCGGATGGAGGTGCGGGTGCAGCTAGGGTCTCAGGGGCCCGCTTCTCTCACCGAAGTCAGCACCTATGGCGGCGCACAGGAAGGAGCGATACGAGCCAACTTGCAGTCTTTGACGGACGACCAACTGCGGGAAGTCTACGAATCGGTCACCGAGTCGCGCTATCTGGCCGAGGAACTCGGCGAGGTGGAGGTCTCCTCGGCCGACGATCTGTCGGTGCCGTTCCGGACGGAATTGTCGGCTCGCAAGGTCGGCCGCGGGGTGACCGCGATCGACGATGCGCTGTACGCGATCCTGCCGATCGAAGTGCTTTCCGATCTGCCGGACAGCCTGCTCACGCCCCGCCCGGAGGACGACGAGCCGCGAACCGAAGACTTCGATTTCGGGGTGCCCTTCTCGACCGAAGTGAAGTTCGATCTGCGGGCTCCGACGGGGATGGTGGTGCGGGAAGTGCCGGCGACGGAGGAGATTCTCTGGAAGGGAGGGCACTTCCGAAAAGTGTTTCAAGCGACCCCGACGGGTCTTGAGGCGGTGTATTCCCTGCGGGTCGGGGAGCGAGTCCTCAGCGGAGACGAGTTCGAGAGCTTGCGCTCCCAGATCGCCGATGTCGGCGAGGAGGCGGACATCGTGTACTTCGATCACTCCGCCATCGCGAGCCTGGCGGCGGGTCGTACCCTGGAGGCCGTTGCGAGCTTTCAAGAGTTGCTGCGGCAGGATCCGAAAGACGCCGTCAATCGCGCGCGCTTCGCACGGGTGCTGGTGGGCTTGGGGATGGGAGCCGAGGCCCGTCGAGTCGCCGATGAAGCGGTGAGACTGGATCCGGAATCGTCCCTCGCTCTGCGCGCTCGTGGTGAGGTGTATCAGTATGACGAGATCGGCCGCCTGTTCGGGCCTGGAGCCGATGTGCCTGCGGCGCGGCAATCCATGGCGCGGGCGGCGGAGCTGGACCCGGAGAATCAGTGGATCCGCCAGATCCACGCGATTCTTTTCGACTACGACGACGCGGGGCACCGGTATTCGTCGTCGGCGCCTCTCGAAGAGGCCGTTGCAGCCCATCGGGCCTATCGAGAGGACTTCGACAACGCCCTCGACGTCAATCTGTTGTCGGCCCTGTTTGCCTTGGATCGATTCGAAGAAGTGGTGGCTGAGGCGGTCGACGTTGCCGAAGATCCGGCACGTAACTCCCTTCTGGTTTCCGCTTTGGCCGTCACCGAAGGGGCCGATGCGGCCCTTGCCAAAGCGGAGCAGTTGACGCGCAATCAAGAGGAATTCACCCAATTGGTGTCCGACGCCGCGAATCGGCTTCTCGGCGCGCGGCAATATCCGGAAGCGTCACGGGTGTTGGCGCGGGCGGCGGCGGGAGTCGGAGACCCGACCACCGTCCTGAACCAGGCGCGCATTGTCGGCAAGATGGAGCCGCTGGCTCTGACCGGGGCGCCGACGACGATCGAGGTGCTGTCGCAGCAGCTACTGGCGGCGATCTACGTACCCGAAGTGGATGTTGAGAGCCTTCGTCCTCTACTCCATCGGAGACTGCTGGAGCACCTGGACGAAGCCGGCCCGACGGGTGTGGAGGATGCCTTCAAGGGCGAGTACGCGGGAACCAAGGTTCCTGAGAGTATGCGGCAGGAGGCGTTCGTCGATCTGGCCATCGCCTCTTGGGATCTCGCCGTAGAAGGAGACGAAAAGCGAGGGGCTCGCGTGACCGTGACGAACAGCCGTTTCGGTTTCTCTACGTCATTGGTCTACTTTGCGAAGTTCGGTCCCGAGGGGCCGAGAATCATTGCGACCTTGACGTCGCTGAGTCCGGTGGCGGACCTGGTCCTCGATCTCCTCGCCGAGGATCGGTTGGAAGAAGGGGCGCACTGGCTCGCCTTGATCGGCGAGCTTTTCGAGGATGTCTCCGTGTCCGAAGATCCTCTCCAGGCTGATGCTCTTCTGACATTCTTTCCCTCCGCCGAGGAGCGCTCGCCGGAAGTCCTACGACTCGGCGCTGCCGTGACCTATGCCTCTACCGGCGATTGGGAATCGACGGTGTCGGCGGCGGAACCGCTCCGCAAAGCGGAGTTGGCGCCGGACCAAAAAGCGATGGCCGATCTGACGCTGGCCACCGGCTATCTCTCCACGGATCGATTCGATTCAGCACAGGAACTATTTGAATCCTTGGTCGAGCGCTTTCCAAGCTCCGAATCCGGCGTCGCGGGATTGGCGGAGGTGCATCTGATGAAAGGCGACTGGGACAGCCTGGAGCGTCTGGCCCGGCCCTATCTCGAGAGTTCCGACATGAAGGCATTGGGATGGCTCATGTTGCAATCCGTGGCCGTCGGACGGGGCGATCGGGCCGCCGTTCAGGAGTCCGTAAGAGCACTCGAAAGCTTGGACAAAGCCGATGGCCTCATCTACAACAATGCCGCCTGGGCCGAGTTGTTCGTCGAACCGGTTTCGGAAGAGGCCCTCAATCTGGCGCTGCAGGCGATGGACGATGAGGCGGCACCCAGCCCCGCTGTCTTGCACACCGTGGCGACGGTGTTTGCCTCGTTGGACCGGCCGCAGGAAGCGTACCGGGTGATGCTGCAAACCCTCGCCAGCCGTCAGAGCATCGAGGTGGAGACAAAAGACTGGTACTGCTTTGGGCGTATCGCCGAAGCCTACGGCCTGAACGAAGCGGCCCTCCGTTTCTATCACCGCGTCGAGCCGCCTGAGAGTCCGACTGGCATGTCGACTCACGAGCTGGCCCGGCGGCGGATCGCGGCGTTGACGACTCCCGAGGTGAATTGAGGCTTTTCGCTCTCCGACGGTCGTTCCCTACTGAAGAGTGGATCTCCCTCCGCTCGATCCGTCACGGGACGGCGAGGCAGGAGACTGCTGCGCATCGAACTGAGCGGCATGCGCTGACCTTGGGAACGCCACCGCCGGAATCCTGCACCTGAAAAAGAAGGGCCGGCGGAGGGCTCCGCCGGCCCGATCGACCTTCATCCCGCGGAAAGGGTTATGAGCAGAGTCCCGCCGCTCGGCGTATCTCCACTTCGCTCAACGCCCGGTTGTAGACCTTGACGTCGTCGATCTCGCCGACGGAATGCTGGTCCGCCGGCGAGCTGTTGAGGTGCCGGGCGCCGGGGGTCCAGGTCGAGTGACTCGCACCCGCGGTCTCGGGGACCGGGACCGCGCGGGTGCCGGCCGGCACGCCGTTGACGTAGATCCGCGCTCCGGCGGCGCGCGGCCCGGCACGCACCACTTTTCAACTACAGATGTAGGTGTTCGGCCGCGCCTGGGGGGTTTAGTGGCGGGTGGATCGAGAGGTCAAGTCCCCGCCTTCGGAGTGATGGAAGGCGGTGGCAGAGGGGGTCAGGTTGCCTTGGCCTGCTCCTCGCAATAGGCCTTGACGGCGTCCATGTCGTCGGCGAGTGCTCGCTTCACGGCGCCGGCGATCAGCGGGTTGACGATGCGCGCCAGCAGCTTGTGTGGCCGCCCTTCCATGGTCAGGGTGAGAACCGACGCCGAGTCGCCTTCGGGGTGTACCGTGAAAACCGAGTCCCACACGGTGCCGTGGCTGTCGGCCACCATCCGCACCCGCTCTGGCGGCTGGTACTCCGCCACCTCGAGTTCCGTCGTCGCCTCCCGGCCTTTCATCAAGCGGGTCTCCCGAAAGCGGGTTCCGACGCCGGAACGCTCTTCGGTGAGGAACTCGACCTCGGTGATGTGGGGCACGGCCTGCGAGAAATGGTCGATCTCGGAGACAGTCCGAAACACCAGCTTCTGCGGCGCTTGGATGGTGCGGCTGTCGGTCATCGTCGTCATGGCGGCTCCTTTTGGACTCTGTGGGATGCTGCCGAACCCTACCAAAAGCGAAGTGGTAGCGTGCCTCCATCATGAAAGCGCTCTTCACCTCCTTCCCCGCCTCGGACTACTCGGCGAGCAAATGCTTCTACGAGGAGGCGGTGGGGCTGCCGATCCTGCGGGAGTTCGTGGGGGAGCCGCACTGTTTCACCAACTATGACTTGGGCGGGATGATGCTCAAGGTGTACGAGTGGCTGGAGCCCTACTATGGGAGCGGGCATTCCGGATTGTTCATCGAGACCGAAGATCTGGACGGAGCGGTGGCCCGGATCCGGGAGTTTGGCGGCAAAGCTACGGTCATTGAGGTGCATGCATGGGGCGGTCGCTGCTCCTCGGTGACGGATCCCTTCGGCAATATCTTCGATCTGATCGATGCGGCGCAGAAGGGCGACGTTTGACCTTGGGACTCGAGCGAGGAGAAAGAGCATGACCTCGGAAATCACCAGCGACTTCGTAGAGGTGTCCGGTCTTCGCCTTCACTTCACC
This sequence comes from Acidobacteriota bacterium, assembly GCA_039030395.1. Classification (NCBI taxonomy): domain Bacteria; kingdom Pseudomonadati; phylum Acidobacteriota; species Acidobacteriota bacterium. The sequence goes on along the minus strand of JBCCEF010000011.1, from coordinate 65,844 downwards.
CAGGCCGGGGAAGGCGAGCCGGTTCTGCTGCTCCACGGCTGGCCCACGTCGTCGTACCTGTGGCGCAACGTGATGCCGCCGATCGCCGCCTCTCACCGGGTGATCGCTCTCGACCTGCCTGGCTTCGGGCGCTCCGACAAACCGCTCGATGCGAGCTACAGTTTTCGATTCTTCGAGCGGGTGTTGACGGAATTCTTGGATGCCCTGGAGATCGATCGCCTCAGCCTGGCGGTGCACGATCTCGGTGGCCCCGTCGGCCTGTTCTGGGCGACGGCTCACCGCGAGCGGGTGCAGTCCCTCGCGCTCCTCAACACCCTGGTCTACCCCGAGGCTTCCTGGGCGGTGAAGGCGTTTGTTCTGGCCGTGAGCCTGCCGGGTCTGCGGCGGATGGCCACCAGCCCCTGGGCCTTGAAGAAGACGATGCAGGTCGGGGTGCGAGATCGCCGCAGATTGGCGCCGGAAGTGATCGAGCAAGTCCAGGCGCCGTTCCGATCTCCGGATGCGCGCACCGCCCTCGCCAAGACCGGCCGTGGGCTCAGTCCCAAAGGCTTCGTGAGCATCGCTCGGAAGTTGCCGGAATTCGACTGTCCGGTGCGCGTCGTCTACGGCGCCCGCGATCGCGTGCTGCCGGATGTGGCTCGCACCATGGAACGGGTGAAGAAAGATCTCCCCCAGACGGAGGTCACCGCCCTCCAGGATTGCGGTCACTTCCTGCAGGAGGAGCGGCCCGAAGACGTTGGCGCCCTCCTCGCCGAGTTCTTCGCCCGCTGAGACCTGGTGGCCTCATCGCGATGACGCCGGGAGCTCTTCCGGCGATCGGCTAAACTCGTAATCATTCGATGAGTAGAGCAGTCCCTCCTGGCGCTCTGTCACCTCGCCTGCCCGGTCGCGGTCGTCGCGATGTGGGCTGGCTGCTGGTGATCGTCTACACGGCGATTCTGGTGCGGGTGTATCCGGCCTTTTCGAATGTCTTCGGCGGGCCGGCGGTGGCCTTTCAGGGCAACGACGCTTGGTACCACATGCGACTGATCGATCACCTGGTGGCGAATTTCCCGCACCGCCTGACCTTCGATCCCTACGCCCTTCATCCGGGCGGGCAGGCGGTGTCCGTGGCGCCGCTTCTCGATCTGCTGATTGCCGGAATCGCCTGGGTGATCGGATTCGGGGCACCGTCGGAGCGGCTGGTGGAAACGGTGGCTGCCTGGACGCCGCCGGTCCTCGGCGCTCTGACGGTGCTGCCGGTCTACGGCATCGGGCGGCGTTTGCTGGATCGCCGAGCGGGCCTTTTCGCGGCGGGGCTCCTCGCCGTTCAGCCGGGGCAGTTTCTGCTGCGCTCGATCCTGGGGTTCGTCGATCACCACGTGATGGAGGCATTGCTCAGCACCCTGACCGTGTGGTTGGTGCTGCTGGCGTTGGAGGGCACTCGAGACGGGCGGCGACCGGCGCACGGCGTCGCGGCCCTGGCGGGCCTCGCCCTCGGTGGATATCTCCTCGCCTGGGGGAGCGGTTCGCTGTTCGTGGCGGTGCTCGTCCTGTGGTTCGTCCTGCAGATGATCTGCGACTTGTATCGCGACCGGCCGGTGGCTCCTCTGATTTGGCTGGCGGTGCCGATGGCGGTGACCGCCGGGGTCGTGCTGGTGCCCTTCGTCCGGGTACTCCCGGGAGTGGGGCTCCATCTGGCGGCCTTGGCCGGTCTGGCGGGGGTGCCCTGCGCCCTGGCCGGGCTCGCTTCATGGGCGCGACGCTTCCGGCGTCCGCGGGCCGCCTTCTCAATATTGGCGGTCTTTGCCCTGGCCGGTGCCTGGTGGATCCTGGTCGGCTTCCAGCCGGCGGTGGCGTCGAAGATCCTGGTCAGCATCGGCCGTTTCCTGCCGTCCGATGTCGGGCGGACGGTCTCCGAGGCCCAGCCGCTCCTCGGCGGCGCCGAGAAACCCCTTGAAGAGGTGTGGAGGCAGTACCGGGCGGCCTTCGCCCTCGGTCTGGTGGGTTGGGTGGTTCTGATCTGGCGGGTGTTGCGGCGAGGAAAGGGGGAGGAGCAGGTCGGCGATCTGCTGCTGCCGGTCTGGAGCCTCGCGATGTTCGCCGCCACCCTCGGCCAGAACCGCTTCGGCTACTACCTGGACGTCAATCTGTGCCTGCTGATCGGTGGGCTATGCAGCGTCATCCTAGCCCGACCTTCTCACCAGCCTTCTGCTGCGAGGTCGGATGCGCCTGCATCTGCGGCGTCTTTTGGCCTCTCCACTCCTCGACGTACTTCGAGTACGCCTGCGTCGCTTCGAGAACCAAATTCCTTGCAGCTACAGGCGCCTGCGCCCTCTCGCGACGAAGTTGGTGAGAAGGTCGGGCTAGGGCCGATGGGCCAAGCTGGGGGCCGGAGGAAACATCGCGTCCTGCGCGCGGCCGGCGCCCTGGCGGTCGCCCTGGCGGCGTTTCTGCCGACCCTGCAGCCGGTGATCGAGATTGCCCGTTCGCCGCGCGGTCCGGGGTACGAGTGGTGGGCGGCGCTCTCCTGGATGCGGGAGAAAACGCCGGAACCCTTCGGCGAGGCGTCGGCCTATCTCGCGCCGGCGACGGAAGAAAACCTCCCCGCCGATGGCTACGGCGTGATGGCCTGGTGGGACTATGGCTACTGGATCACCCGCATCGGCCGGCGGGTGCCGGTGGCGAATCCGACCCAGGCCGGAGCGCGGACGGCGGCGCGCTTCTATCTGGCGACGGACGAAGCGACCGCCATGGGAATCCTCGACGAGGTGGGCGCCCGCTACGTGATCGCAAACTTCGACCTCGCCCTCTGGCTCGATCCCGGCGGCGGCTCCTATGGCCTGTTCGATGCCATGGTGCCCTGGTCCGGGGAGGATCGGTCACGGTTCTACGAGATTGTCTGGTTGCCGGGCCCGGAAGGCGAGTTGTCGCCGGTGTACGCCTTCTATCCGGCCTTCTACCAAACCATGGCGGTGCGCCTCCATCACTTCGCCGGCGACGCCATCGAGACGCAGCACAGTTCCTTCATCGTCGCCTTCGAAGAGCGCCCGAACCCGAAGGGTGAACAGCAGAAAGTACTGACGGAGATCCATCCGTTCGAGACCTACGAGCAGGCGATGAGTTTCCTCGCGGAGCACCAGGACGACCGCTACCGGCTGGTCGGGCGCGATCCGCACTACCCCTGCCTGCCGCTCGAAGCCCTCGACCGCCTGCGGCAGGTCTACCAGTTCCCGAGCGCCGAAGCCCTCGGGCCGCAGGTCGTGCCGCAGATTCGGGTCCTCGAGTACTCGCCCGGGGAGACGGACTGGGCGACAGGCCGTCTCCATGCGTCCTACTGAGTCCGCACCCCGTAGATCTTGAGGCTGGCGTTGAGAGAAGACGGTTCGAGGGTGCTGCTGTTGGTCTGGCGAATGAAGACCTTGGAGACGTTGTTGCGGACCTGCGGGTAGGACATCGGGGCGCCGTCGATCTGGACCATGTTGCTCGGGTCCAAGCTGAAGGTCAGGGTCACCGGATTGCCGGTGCCCGGCTGCACAACCTGAGGCTTCGCGCCGTACTGCGAGATGTTGAGGCGTAGTGGGCTGCTGCTGTTGAAAAAACCCGACGTCAGGTCCGGGCGCGGCCCTTGGGTGAAGCCGTTCTGCAGGATGAAGGTCAGATTCAACGGCATGTTGGTGGGGTTCTGCACGTCGACCTGGACGGCGCTGACCTGCGAGGCGTTGCACTTCCACTGCTCGCTGTTGAACACCCCGAGCTTCGGGGTGTAGGGAGTGACGATGTTTTGGAACGTGGTGACCAGGGTGCCCTGCTGAGCGCTGGGAATGCGGCTCTGGATCAACAGGTAATCGCCGCTGGCGTCGCTTTCCTGCGCCGGCGCGAAGCCGAGCGGATGGAAGGTGCTGTAGCGGTTGGTCCAGTTGTCCGTTCCGGTGCTGAAGGTGTCGTTCAGGTTGCCGCAAGGGGCGATCGAACCGGCGGTCGTCCCGTCGCCCTGGGAGGAGACGACGACGGCGGCGGTGATCAGGCCCGCGAGGGCGATCTGGCTCAGGATCTTGAAGGTCTTCATGTCGCTCTACTCCCCACCGAAGCCGTTGGCGGTTTCCGGTTTGGACCCCGATTGGCCTCGCTTGAGCACGAAGCTGAAGTCGTAGCCGGCGGACTGCGAAACCCCATGGCAGCCCATGCAGCCACCCATGTTGAAGACCGCGCCGTAGGCCAGGGGTTGATTCGCCGGATTCGGCTGGCTCGCCATGCGGTGATACCCGGCGTTGTACAGGCTGCGATTGAAGGTGATGGCGTTGTTGGCAACATAGTTGGCCCGGGAGCCGTTCCGGCCGTGCTGGTAGCCGTCGGTGGGGGTAAACGCTGCCGGGATATTCACGTTCGCGATGCCCGGCGGCGTACCCTGGAAGTTCTGCAGGCCCCAGTTCGTCTCGACCACCAGGTTCGCCAGGTAGAAGGGCTGCCCGAAGTCCTCGAACGGAGTGTTGCAGTTCGTCGAGGTCGGGTTCTGGTCACAGCCCGGGCGCGCGTCGAGGGGGATGAACTGGGTGCCGATCAGGCGATAGTTGCACCACACTGGGGGATTCGCTCCAGAGCAGCCGAAGGCGTTGTGGAAGTTCTGATTGGTGGTTTGGGTGCCGGAGAGGATGCGACCGGCTTCCCGCTTGACCGGAATGAGACTGCCGTTGAGCGGCGGGTAGTAGCCGGCCGAGACGTTCTGGCCGCTGGGAACGACGCCGCCCAAGAAGAAGTTGGAGTAGGAGAACCCGGCGGTTTCGTTATCGTCGTGTTCCCAGGTGGCGTACAGGTAGTAGGGCTGGCCGACGGTCTTCTGGATGATGTGGAAGCCGATCAGACCGAAGGTGCCGGTCTCCAGACAGATTCCGCCGGGCACGTTGTCGTTCGAGAGGTAGTAGATGGCTTCGGTGGTGTGGAAGTCCTGCGAGTTGATCTCGGCCTGGGTCAGCAGTTTCCAGCCGGACTTGGTCTGGATGGTGCCGGAGACGCAGGGATGGTCGCTCAAGTTAGCGTTCTCCGCCACGCACTCTTCCACTCGATAGTTGGGCGCCGTGGGATTCAGCGCCTGGTCGAAGTACGAGGCGCACTGGTTGCTGGAAGCGTCGCGGAAACCGCGGCAGGGGAAATTGATGGTCGGCACGCCGGGCATGCCGTTGGCGGCGGCGAGGGGGGTGGCGACGGAGTCTTGGAACAGGCCCTCGATGCGGGTGTAGGTGTAGTAGTCGTAGTTCAGCTTGACCTCGAACAGCAGGCTCTGGAGATTGCCGTTGACGGTCTCGAAGACTTGCGGCTCCACCGCCGCGCCGGCCACTGCGCCGGTGACGCTGGCGTTGGGATTGGCCTGGGAGGGAACCTCCAACGCTTCGTCGAGGCTGTTGGCCTTGGTGACGGCGCCGAGGGTGCGGTGGAAATCGTCGGGCGTCACGTTGGATCCGGGACAGGTCACGATCGGTGGAACGTAGGCGTTGTTGCCATAGTCCGTAGGGCCGTTCCAGGTCGGCGGCGTGGGTGGGTTCGGAGTGGGTGGAGCGCTCAGATTGGTGCCGTAGAAGAACAGCTCGCGCTTCTCCCGCCAGCTCTCCCACACGCCCACGTCGTCGTAGGCGGCGCCCAGGAAGGTTTGGTTGTAGTCCGGGAAGCCGCGGGCAAATTGCGGCGAGGTCTGGTTCGACGGAATCCTCGCCGGCCAGTTGAGAGCGATGAAGCTGCGCCAGGCGAAGCTCTCGTAGTCGGCGGCGGACGGGGTGTCGGTTTGGAAATTGTAGGTCGGTAGAGTGTCCGGCAGGGCGGGACAGTCGACCACCACCTGATCGATCGGTTGGGTGCACTGCTGCTGATAGTAGGCGATGGAGTTGGTGCCGACGTCCGGCTTGTTGTTGCCGGTCGTGCAGGCGAAGTGAACGTAGGCCGTAATCAACAGAATGAGCAGCGGATACAGCGTCCATTGCCGCCAGCTCCTTGGCATGCCGAGATTCATCTCGCCTCCCATTCGTCTTGGACGAAAAGTTTTTGAGGAATGTCTCTACCATAGACCCTGAAATCGTTGTTGTCAAACTATTGAAATTTCGACATTTCAGATAGATCACCGACCGCGCCGCGCAGATCCGCCACGAACCGCTCCGCGGAGTAGCGCCCGCGGCGCTCTTCAACGTTCCGCAGAATCGCGCCGCGCAGGTCGGGCTCCGTTAGCACCCGGTCGATCTTTTCCACCGCCTCCTCGACGCTGCGGTAGACCAGCCGCGGATCGCCATCGACGATCTCCACCTGGCCGCCGTCGTCCGGCACGAAGACGATGGCGCCGGCTCGCTGCATCTCCGCGACGGCGATGCCGAAGTGCTCATTGCCCATGCCGTGGATGCCGTAGCGGCTTGCGGCCAGGAGGGTGAGCATTTCGTCCCGCGGCAGGTCGAAGTGAAGATCGATCCAGTCGCCTTCCGCTTCGGCCGCGGTGAGCACCCGTTGGGTGTAGGCGTCGTGGTCGGGACTGCCGACGATGTGGAAGCGGATGGCGCGGCCCCGGCGGCGCACGTGGGAGAGGATCTCGATCATCTTGACGACCTCTTTCTCCGGCGAGATCCGGCCGATACACACGAAGCCGTCCTCGCGCTCCTCCCACGGGCGTCGGAGAAAGGTGCCCGGCACCGGCGGCGGTACGGTGACCGAGTCGACGCCGTAGATTTCGCGCAGCTTGCCGCCGGTCCAGTCGGAGTTGACTAGGCTCAGGTTGCGCCGAATGCCGTCGGCCGAATGGCTGGCAAGGCGGTGGCTGAGCCGTCGGTAGCCGCTGAGCAAGAACGGGAAGGCGCGGTGGTACCAGCGATGGTCACAGTCCGGTCGGGGCTCGAAATAGGTAGGGAAGTGAATGTATTGAATGCCGGGCCGGCCGAAGTCCATCTCGTTCTGGGTGCTGAGGACGACGTCCCACTCCCCGCGCTGGAGCAACCGGCGGGCATAGCGCGTCATCACGCCCCAGCCGAGCAGGGCCGACGGCGTGGGTAGGGAGTCCACCGCCAGCCGCAGGGGAGCCGGCACCCGAAGAAGACGAAAGTCGCCTGGCCGGAGGGAGGTGCCGAAATAGCGGTTGACCGGCTCCAGATCGGGCTGGCGCCAAGCGAGCAGAGTCAGGTCGTAGGGCTCGCGCAGGGCTTCGATAGCCCAGGCGGCGACGCAGTTGCCGCCGCCCGGCGGTTGCAGGGAGGGATGGACCATCAGAACCCGTGTCACCGCAACAGACCCTCGAAGGTCCGGCGCGCGTCTCGCCGCCACCCGTCGTCCCAGCGTTCGACGGGGCGGTTGTGGAGGGCCTCTCGCAGCCGCGCGATGGCGGAATTCGGGCCGGGGAATCCCTCGAACAGATGGAGGATTCGATCGGCCAGCTCCTCGCCGGTGGTGAACAGCACTCCGTTCTCTCCGGTTCGCAGTTGTTCCGCCAGCACCGGCCCGTAGTCGAAGGCGCAAACCGGCAGGCCGGAGCCCAGCATGTCGGCGACCTTCATCGGCAGATCGAGACCCGAGGACGAACGGTGGAGGCACAGCCCGAGGTCTGCCGCGGCGAGGAGCAGCGGGTAGTCCTCCGGCGTGAGCCAGCGGGTGAGGATTCGACTGTGCTGCAGATCGAGGTTCGCGAAGTCGGCTTCATAGGCCGAGCGGAGCGGACCGCGGCCGGTGAGGACGAAGACCAAGCTCGGCGGGTCGTCCGCTGAGGCGAGTTGCCTGCGCTTCGACAGGGTGCGGTCGATCCTCCGGACGGCGTCGATGAGCAGCGAAAAGTCCTCATCCAGGGTCCAACTGGTGGCGCTGACGACGATGCCGGAACTCTCCGGCGCCTGCTCCATCAACGCAAGGCGGCGGAGGAGATGGGTCCGCCGATGCCGCGCCGCCGGTTGAAAGACGGCCGGTGGGCGGTCGTAGAGTACCCGCACGTCGCAGAGGCCGCACTTTTCTTCCAGTTCCTCGGCCATTGCGCGGGAAACCGAGAGGTGGGCGTCCGCCCGGCGCCCGAAGAATCGCTCGTAGCGAGCCATGGCGCGAACCGCGCGATGACCCTCGCCGAGTTTCAGGGCCAGCAGGGTGGCTCCGAAGTTGTGCCAGTCCACTACCAGCCGGGCGCCGCGCAGGCGAGCTGCGAGCCAGGCGACGGCGAGGGTGGGGACGGACGGTGGGTTCTGCACCAGGAGGATGCGCGGTCGCGGCGCCCCGAAGAGGAGCCGTCGCAGCAGCCGCAGGCTCTGGCCGGCCAGGCGAAGGAGTCCATCCCACCAGATCCGCCGGCCGCGGCCGGGATCGATGGCGCGCGGCGCCGGCAGGGAATGGACGGTCACGCGAGGGTTTTCTTGCAGCCTTTGCGGCAAGGCGCTCTGCCGGTAGCCGATGAGGTCGACGGCCGCGCCTTCGGCGGCGAGGGAGAGCGCCTGGTACCGCATGCGGGGGCTGCGTCCGAGATCACCCAGGACCACCACGCTGATCCGTACCCCTTCGAGGTTCATCGCGAGGCTTCCGGTGAACCCACCACGGCGCGGAAGGCGGCGCACTGGCGCAGCAGCTCGTCGAAGGTCCCGTCGCCGGCGATGCGGCCACCATCGAGGAAGATCAGGCGTTCACAGCCGCGCATGGTGCGAACCCGATGGGCGACGATCAAGGTGGTCTTTTCCCGCGGCAGTTCTCGCAGCACGGCGTTCAATTCTTGCTCGGCTCGGCCGTCGAGGGCCGAGGTGGCTTCGTCGAAGATCAGCAGTTCCGGGTCCGGGTAGAGGGCCCGGGCGATGGCGACCCGCTGGCGCTGGCCGCCGGACAAGCGCACCCCACCCTCGCCGAGCCGCGTGGCGAGACCTTCCGGCAACTCCTCGACGAGCCGATCGAGGCCGGCGAGGCGGAGGGCCTGGCGGAGTCTCTCCGGGTCGATCGCCTCGTCCTGCACGGCGAAGGCGATGTTGCGCCGCAAGGAGTCGTCGAGCAGGAAGATCTTCTGCGGGACGTAGCCGATCCTGCGGCGCCAGGAGGCGAGGCCGCGTCGGATGTTCACGCCGTCCGCCAGGATGCGACCGCTGGAGGGCTCATGGAGGCCGAGGAGGAGGTCGACCAAGGTGCTCTTGCCGCCGCCCGTCGAACCGACAATTCCCACGGTGCCGCCATGCTCCAAGGTGAGATTCAGCCGGTCGAGGATCGGTCCCCGATCGTAGGCATAGCTGACCTCCTCGAGCACGAGGTGGTGGCGGAAGGGGATCTCCTCGCCTTCGGATTCTGGCGCCGCCGGGAAAGGAGTTGGCAGCAAATCCTGCGCCAGATCGTCCACCGATGAGGTGCCGTACCAGAAGTTGTTGGCGTGCATGATCATCCGGTTGAAAGACGGGATGATGCGGAAGCCGGCATAGGCGTAGAGTCCGAGGAGGGGCACCATCTCGCCAACTCGTTCTCCGCCGCCCGCCACTACCATCACGGCGACGAGGGTGGCGCCGATGAACAGCGACTCGATCGCCAGACGGGGCAGTTGCTCGAGGAACCGGAGGCGCGTGACCGTTTGGGCGATCGAGTGCTGGTCGCGCGAGAAAAGCTCGAAGAAGTGCCCCTCGCGGCCGAAGATGCGGATCTCCTTGAGTCCCTCCAGGGTGTCTTGCACGGTGCCGAGGGCCTCTTTGCGTAGGGCGATCTCACGGCGGCCCAGGGTGGTGAAGCGACGCCGCAGGAGGAGCAACAGGAGCGCCATGACGCTTCCCAGGGCGGCCAGGGTGATGAGCGTAGCCCAAGGCGAGGTAGCGATCAGCACCGCCAGAATACCGAGCACCACCAGCGCCTCGGTGACGCCGGCGACGGTGGCTCCGAGCACCAGATTCACCACCCGATGGCAGCCCTCCGTCACCCGGTGGATCAACTCCGCCGAACTGCGCCTCAGGTGAAAACTGTAGGGGGCCGACAGGTAGCGGGTGAGAAGGGAACGCGCCAGGTCTGCGGCGGTGTGCTGGAAGAGGCGGTTCTGCAGGTAGATCACCAGCCCCAGGAAGGCATTCTTGGCCAGGTAGAAGCCCGCCAGGAGAGCGGCTCCCCAGGCGATGGGAGCCGCCGTACCGCTCGGCAGAAGGGCCGAGAGGGCCGGCCAGCGTTCCTCCCACCGGGCGGCCTGCGCCGGCTCGCTCAGCAAGGCGATCAACAGGAAGACCGCCGCCGCCCCCGCCGCCTCGGCGCCCGCCGCGGCGACCGAAAAAGGCACCAGGCCGGCCCACTGCCAGCGTCTGCGCTCGGGCAAGAGGAGGAGGCTCTTGCGCAGGAGTCTCAGCGCCAGCGGATAGCGGCGGGGTGGTTCCGTTGTCGTGACGGCGGCTGCCCCGGCGGTGGGCTCCTCTCCTTCCCAGGGCTCGTCCGGGAGCGTCACGGGCGCTTCGCCGGGAGCACTTTCGAGCAGGGCCAGGGCGAGAAGGATGACCAGCGTCTGGAAAGTGACGAGAATGGCCTGCCAGGCCTCCAGGCGGATCAGCAGCAGTCCGCCGAGGCCCGTCGCCACGGTGCAGGCACTGATCACCACCAGCACCTTGCCGACCCTCATGCCGCGCCGCTGGAGCCGGTGGGAGAAGTGGCGGGTATCGGCACGGGTGGGGTTGCGGAACGCTCGCAGACGCAGAACGACCACCGTGACCAGGTCGTAGAGCGGAATGGCCAGGATCGCCAACGGGGTGAACACGGCGTACCAGGGCGCCTCTTCGATGTTTCCGGTGGGGCCTGCGGCGGAGTAGGTGATGTCGATCGAGCAGTAGGCCAGCAGGTAGCCGACCACCAGGGAACCGCTGTCCCCCATGTAGATCGAAGCCGGCGGCAGGTTGAACACCAGGAAGCCGAGCAGGGCGCCGGCCAGCAGGCCGAGGAGGACAGCGGTCGAGGTTTGGCCGGCGGCGACAGCGGTGAGACCCAAGAGCAGAGCGCAGATGGTGCCGACGCTGCCGAGGAGTCCGTCCAGTCCGTCCAGAAAATTGAAGGCATTGGTGATCGCCAGAAACCACAGCAAAGAGAAGGCGATGCTGGCCCAGGACGGGAGCCACAGCGGCAGCAGGCGCACCTCGAAGACCCAGACCATCGGCAGGGCGGCCACCGCCTGAGGGAGGAGTTTGTGCCACGGACGCAAACTCACCCGGTCGTCCACCAGCCCGACCAGGTGGAGCAAGAACGCACCGGCGAACAGGGTCGAAAGCTCAGGGCCGAAGGCCGGGCGCAGGAAGTTCGGGACGCTTCCCGGGAGCAGGCGGCTCGCGGCCTCGAGGGCGAGAAGTAGAAGCGCGACGGTCCAGAACACTGCCGAACCGCCGGCGACCGGAATCGGCCGCCGATGGCGCTTATGCCCGCCTGGGTGGTCGAGCTGACCGAACCGCCGGGCGAGGCTGCGGGCGGCGGCGGTGAGCGGTGCTCCGAGCACCGCGCCCAAGCCAATCGCCAACGCCCACAAGGTCATCATCGAGAGCGAAACCTCTCAGTGGGTGCATCCGGCCCGGCGGCGCCTGTCGGCCGCCGAGCTGCGAGACGCGGCTTCCGGGAGGTCGGGCGTTGACCGTTTCGACATCGGCGCCGCCCTGACCGAATAGCAAGACCGAACCAAACCGGAACACCATGAACCGCAAGAAATCTTTCAGAACCGATTTGTCATCTAATCACGCTCGGTGGATGGGGATCAAGGAAGGGTTTCGTTCCTTGCGATGCCGGGCAAAGCTCGACCGTTAGTATCGAGTCGATGGAAGACGCCGCCAAGACCGCCGACACGGTGGTCACCCCGCTGACCCCCGACAGTTCCTCCGAATGTCGAGCGACCGGAGACGTCAACGACGATACCTGGGTGTACTTTCGAGCTGGCAAGACGATCTATTGGACGGTGCTCCTGTCGTCGGCGAATACCCAGGTGGTCAACTCCAAGGACCGGGGCAACGAGGTTGTGACCTTCAAGAAGGGCCTGACGACGGACTTTCTCTCGCAGGCTGGAGGCGCCTATTCGATCACTGCGACGGGCGAGATTGTAGACGACTACACGAGCTACCAAATCACGGGCAAGCAGCTAGGAAGTTTTGGATCGTCGGTTCTCTCGGTGGCCCTGCTCGATCGGTGGCATCCGGCGGAGCGCCCGTCCGACGACTCCGTAGGCCCGACGGAAGGCGTTTCTACACCCTTGACCCCATGCTGTCGGGCGGTCACCCATCGAGTGGAGGGCGAGACCCCTCGCATAGACGTATCGATCGAATGCGACGGCTCGAGTTGTCTGGAGGCTTCGGTCTCGGCCTCGAACCGCTCCGCTCTTCTGGGCGAAGACCTCTCCTGCGGCAGTGAAGCGACGGTCCTTCGCGGCCTCGCCATCGAATGGCGCAGTCTCGGCGAAGGACTTTGCGAGGTCACCCTGTCCGGGCGAATCCTCTCCCAGGGAGACGAGTACACCATCGAGGCGAAGCGCTTGGCGATCTACTCCGAGTGAGGCGCGGCTCGCTTTGGGGTCGACAGTGGACGAGTGTAGGTATTCTCTAACGGCGGTGGTTCTCGGTACATGAAACCTTTTGTTTAGATTTTGACACTTCATGGATTTTGTGCAAATCTGAACTCCTTGCTTTGTAGATGTCATCGCTTGGTGGATTGAAGGTGTATTTCACCTGGTTCAATAGTGTTTCCCCTAGGGAGGGAGGATGCTGCTTGGACTGGTTTCCGAAGTTTCGCTAGTTCCCTTCGCCGAAGAGCAATTCTCGAGTCGCGCTAGGCCTCCGCCTGCGCTGCCTACGACAGGTCTCCCTCGCCTCTGACTTCAGGTGTCTGAGATCTGTTGTTGCGGTCCTTTTTGACTTATTTGCGGCAATGAAAAAACCTTTTCAAACGGGAGAGGGTGCATTTTTCTTGTATGCAGTCAACATCAAAACGTAGGTTTAGGAGGGAGATAGCCTCATGAGGGAAACGATAGAAAACACCGTAAGGGAAGTGATCGCTGGCTTGAGTGATGAGGGGCGAGTCGTAGAGGATTTCAAGGGCGGTCAGACGGTCAGGACGATTCTGACCCCCAACTCCGATTCTGTGGCAACGGCTTCCGGCGATGTCAACGACACGACTCAATTACAGTTCCAATACAACAACTCCATTACCTACTGGGCTCCTTCGGTGACGTCGTCGTCGGGACCGGCGGAACTGGGCGCGGACGTCGGCAACAGCGTTGTGACCTTCATGAAGGGTCTCACCGTGACCTACAACGCACTCTCCGGCGGAATGTACAACGTGCTGTGCAGCGGCAAGATCAAGGACGGCAACACCATCTACAACCTCACCGGAAAGTCTCTGGGAACATTTCCGCAGGGTTCCGCCGGTCAATAGAGGCAGTGCTCGGCAGGAGGTTGAATCCTCCTGCCGAGTGTCGACACTCTGGTTTCCTTGCGCTCGAAGAGGTGCGCTGTCTGGCAGTACCTCGCATCCATCAGCGAAGGAGCCCTCAGTAGGAGCGAAGTATGAGATCTCCGCTTGAATTCAAGCAGGTCGCTGCGGACATACCGCTGTATGAGATCCAAGTTCCCGATTCGTTGGGATGGGCCGGGTACGTCCTGCCGAACTCTAGCGACCTCCCATCGGAGATCGAGGTCGGAGCGTCCCTGGAGAGATTTCCAGGCTCCTACTTTTTCGCCGTGTACCGCCCCTCCATCGTCGAACATGCCCCGGACGAGTTTGCAGAGCTGGCCAACGACTATGTCAGAAGGGTGACCCGGTTCAATCGGCTGGTGGCTTGGCTCGAGAACATTGAACCCGAAGACGGTGAAGGGTACTTCGGAGACATCGACAACTTCGGATTCCAGTTCGGTGAGGACATCAACGGGTACAAGGTGCGATCGAACCTCAATGCCGCCCTTGGAACGAACCTGAATTTCTTCGTGACCTTGGACCTCGACTTTGCGGTGGATGTGGCGGAGGGAGCGTTGGTCGTGACGACCCAGACCGGACCGAATCCGCTGATCGGCTATCAGAAAGGTGGCGACGACCTGGGGATCTCCGTGGGCGATGCCCGGCGGCAGAGCGCTCGCATCCCCCTCAGTGGCGCCAACGCCGCTTCGTTCGTGCTCTCCGCCGAGATCAAGCCGTCCATCACCTTCTCTCCGGAGCAGGGACTCGAGGCGGGCTTCGAGTACGTCGTCAACAACCAGAGCGTGAGCCTGGAAGAGCCGGTTCACTATCCGGCCTTCAATGTGGCCTCGCTGCCCGCCGTAGTGAATTCCTTGGCCACGGTGGATCCGAGCGATCCGGTGAATTCACGGATTTCGACGGCCGACCTCGAGTTGGGATTCCTGCGCACGGGGTTTGCCTTGACCGGGGCGCCCGCGCTGTCGAGTTGGTTCTCCTCGGTAGAGGGCAAGGCCGTTTCTCTGGTGCCTCTCGGCACCAAGGAGGGCGCTGCGGAACCTGCCCGGTCGGCGGGATCTCTATCCGTGGCGTCCTCGTCGCCGACCGCGACGGCGCCCGGCAAGGGGGTGGCCTACTTTGGACTCGCGGGACGTTTTGCGATGAGCGTAGCAGGGGAGAAAGCGGGTGTTGGGCAGGCGCTTCTCTGCGGCATCTTCGGATCCGAGCGGTTGACCTTTGTGACCTACGATCCGGAGGGCGAGGAAGGGGAACAGGTCACGCTGTACTTCCTGCCCTCGCAACCGGCCTACGCACCGGTATTTCCGTTCGATACGGTGTCGATCAACGAACCGGCCAGCGGAGCGGTGGTTCCTCGCTTGACCGGTGAGTACGCGGCCTCCTGGGCGACCGTTCAAGGCGCCGGTTCGGCGGTGGCCTACAGCGCCGAACCGGCCGGTAGCCCGCTCTATGGAATGCCCGAGACCGGCCAGGGTGAGACTGCCGTTCTGAAGTCGACGCCGCCGTCCCTGCCGCTGCCGCAGGGGAACGATCACAGCTTCCCGATGGTGCCCTATGCCGGCGCCACCGACCCAGGGGTGGAGGGCACCACCCTCACCCAGTTCGAGAGCGAGATTCTCGCCGCCACCCGCAAGACGACGATTTCCGAAGCAGCGGTGGAGACTTGGCAGGCGCGCGCCGATGCGCTGCGGTTCCGCGCCCAGATCTCCTCTGTCGACGCCACCACGCCGCAAGGGCTGCTGGCCGAGGTGGACCCTGCCTCCGGGGCGTATTTGGATGTCACCCTCGCTCAATCGACAGATCGGGCGGGGGAAATGGTGCCCTTCGCTTTCCACCAGCCGACGCGGACGGTGCAGGATGCCCTGCAGACCAACCAGCTCTTTCTGGTGGCGGTCAACAACCAGCCCTTCGACGACTCCGCCACCGGCGCGGTGTTCGAGAACGTCGTCAACATCGTGGACTGGACGATGACCGCTCGAGTGGGCCAGGGCGCCACGGCGACCAGCTACCGCAACGTGATGATCCTGAAGTTCTGCGACGGCAGCCTGATGGACCGGGTGACCAACCCAAACCGCTGGACGAGTCCCAAAGACTTCTCGCTGGTCGCCGATGCGGGCGAGATCGAGGCGTTGGCATATACCGGCCTCTCGCAGTGGCTTCAGGCGTACCTTGCCGAAGGTGTAGCGCGTGCCGACGGGCGGTCGGCCATCTTCTACGAGAACTTCGCCGAGATCGCCATGGATCCCGAGTGGAACGGCGTCATTGTCCTGAAGTCGGACCTCGGGGCAGAGGATCTTCCGCCGGAGATTCAAGGGTTGGCGGCGGGAATCGACTTCTCGAACTTCACGGCCCATCACTTCGGCTTCACGGTCAGCCGGGTGCAGGTCGATCCCTCCAGCGGGGCGATTGCCCTGGACGGGGTTTCGAGCCTCTTCGGGCTGGTGGACTACGAAGATCCGGCCTACGGTGCGAATCTCGCTGCGGGAGTGGATCCCAACACCCCCATCCCCGTCGCCACGTCCAATGACTTCGAGTTCACGGTGCTGCGGCTCCAGTCGCTGTTTGAGAATGCCAGGCTGGTGAAGTTCCAGAGCAACGTTCAGCTCACGGTGGATCGGCTGTTCGGATCCACCGTGCCAAAGGCATTCAACAACAGTATGCCGCAGCCGGCGACGGGGGTGGTGCTCGACGGCAGCTACATCGACCAGAACGGCGAGGGTTCCTACGTCTTCCAGCAAACCCAGACGACGGTGTTCTCGTTGGCCGGCAACGTGTTGCCGGCGATGGCTTTCCGCCGGGTCCAGTTCAACACCCTCGGGCCGCGCGATGGTGGCGCCAGCGTCGCCAGCCGATTCTTGATCTGGGGGGCGTTCGATTTCGTCGAACTGACGGAGAGCGATGGCGGAATGTTCGACGTCCTCTCCTTCGGTAGCCCGCCGGATACGCCGCCGGAGCAGCTCGGCAGCGGCCTGGCGGTGTCGAACCTGCTGCTGGAGATGGTTTTCCCCTTGGCCACGCCCAACGCCAAGCGCTTCGCCCTCGACACCGACAACATGGCCTACGACGTCAACTCCAGCAGTGCCCGGGACGAAAGCCTGTTCCGCGGCTTCGGGTTGGAGCTCAAAAGCTTCATCAACGCCTCCGGCGACAAGACCCCCGCCGACTACGGATTCCTGCCGGTGACCTCGAAGCTGAATTTGAAGCAGCTCGAGGGCGAGTGGTTCGGCGTGGTGTACGAGGTCACCCTGGGTGGGCCCGGAGCTCTCGCCTCGGCGGCTGGATTCACTTCCAACCTACTCCTCGCCTGGGCGCCCTCGACCGCTGCTGGGGACTCCCAGCGGGCGGTGTTCCTGGGCCTCAGCCTGCCCGGTGCGGCGCCGGGCGCCAAGCTGTTCAGCATCGAGGGGGTGTTCAAGGTGGCGATCGGGTCGATCTCGCTATTGCGCCAGCCGGTGCCCCAAACGGCCGGCAGTCCGCCGACCGACGACTCCTTCTATTGCCTGCGCCTCGACGACATCGGGATCAAGATCTTCGGCATCGTCAAGCTGCCGCCGGACGCCAACATTCAGTTCTTCCTGTTCGGCGATCCCAGCAATACCGGCAGTCTCGGCTGGTACGCCGCCTACGTGGCGACGGACAACCCGGGGTGCAATCAACAGCTCGCCTTCGCGCGAGTCGACTCACCGGAAGCGGAAAGAGCCGCCCTGAAGAAGCTGCCGCAGGAGGCTGGACGATGACGAGGATCCTGGTCTGGAACGTGTCCACCTTCGGTATTTTGAAGATCGAAGATCCTTCCACCAAGAGAGCTCGCGGCACGAGCATCACCCACCAGGAGGCCTCCGAGGATCGTTTTGAACTGATCCAGAGAGTCTTCGGGGCGGCGATGCCGGACATCATTGTCATCGTGGAGGTGGCGTCCGGAGACAGCTTTCCCAACGCCCTTGCGACCCCCACCGATGGCATCTTGGGAGCGAACCGGCTCTTGACCTTCCTGCGTGGCGATCCAGCATTCCGGGGGGGTGATTGGCGCCTCGTACCGCCCCTCAGGATCGGGCGGAGCAACGGCAGCAAACCCGAAACCGTCGCCGTTCTCTACCGGGGGGTGTCGGATGGCGGCGTAACCCGCTATTTCACCGGCCCCAATGTCTGGACCGGCGGCTACGCCGGTGCCTCCATCGAGCCCCTTGCGCCGGCCACGGCGGCGGCCCAGGCGCAGCCCTATCCCGGCGCGGGAGCCGGCTATCCGGATCTCAACGCCATGCTCGTACCGCCGGGATCTCAGGTTCGAGAGATCCCGCGGGGCGCTCTCTACAACGGTCGGCTGGACGAGAACACGGTCGCCGCGCGCACTGACTTTCGTGAAGACGACCGTGGGGTTCCGAGTGACAACTATCTGAATTTTGGGCCGTATCGCCCGCCCTACATGGTGACCTTCACCGAGGTCGCCGGCGGCAATGTGAGCGACCTGACCCTCTTCGGTGTTCACTCACCGGCAGTGGCGGGGGACCCGGAGGTATTTCTCTCGTACCTGGCGAGTGTCTACGACGTCGTCTCCCCGCTGAACCTGGCCGAGACCCGGGTGGTCTGCGGCGACTTCAACGTTCGGCTCCTCGATGTGAACGGGAACTACACCGGTGCCTACGATGCGTTGACGGCGCACGACTATGAGTACCTCTTGCGTCCACCGGCCGGAGGACCACCGAATCCTCTCGACGGCTACACCACCTACTTCGGGACCCACCTGCGTCAAGGCCAGGTGACCAAAGCGTCGCGCTTTCTTTGGTCCGACGACGCCAATCTCTCCTATTACCCCGGCTACCGGTATTTCGGCAGCCAGCGCGGGGCGAATCTTTCATCTCTCGACAACATCTTGGTACGGCCCTACGACGCCGCCAACCCTGCCGCTTTCCAGATGTCCGTCATCAATCCGGTCGTCGGCTCGCCCCTCAACAGGATCAATCCTCCTACCGGCAACGCCCCGGAGGGCACGATCGGCCTGGCGAGCCAGTTTCGAAATCCGGTGGGCTTTCCTCCTGCCCCTCCCGTCGCGGCTCCCAATTACGTTCACTACAACATTGCCTACAACTTGACCAACTGGGACAACTACGAACACATCTACTCGACGAGCGACCACCTCGCTCTCTTCGCCGTCATTCCGTAGGCCGGAGCCAAGCCATGAGCACGAATGCGATCGAGAATCTTCAGCAAGCGGTAAAAACCGCAGCAGGCGCCGGATCCTTCGCGCTCGATACGGCGTTCTTGCGGGCCGGCCTGGACGATGAATCCGTCGCCGTACCGGAAAACTACGACACCATTCTCGCCGCCGCCTTCCAGGTGCCAAGCGCGGCTGATTTCTTGGTCACGGCGGCAGCGAGCAACGTGGGGCCAGTGGAG
The DNA here is from genome assembly GCA_039030395.1 of Acidobacteriota bacterium. Lineage (NCBI taxonomy): Bacteria > Pseudomonadati > Acidobacteriota > Acidobacteriota bacterium. Next base: position 47,097 of record JBCCEF010000011.1, on the reverse strand, counting down.
GGCGACCGCTTCACCGTACAGAACGCGAGCTTTCCTTTCCTCGGAAGCGCGCTGCAATCGGAGGGCACCCTCGTCTTCGCCCTGCGAACGGTGGATGACCAGCAGCAGTTGGTGGTCCAGATCGAAAGTGCGCCGGAGGGCTGGACCTGGACGGACTCGTTTGCCTTCATGGCCGGCTGGCCATTCACCTATCTCGACGTCCTGAACGCCACCTTTGTGTTCTCCACGGCGACGGGAACCTACCCCTGGGGAGACTCTTCGGGTCATGCGGTCGAAGGGGGAGCCAAGCAGAACTTCTCAGCCGGCATGCCGTTGCCCGATGTCGTCGCGCCCTTGCTCAGCCTGTTCGACGGCCTTCAGCCTCCGGCCGGGAATCTGGCCCTGTTCGGCGCCCTCGACCTTTCTGAATACAACGGCGACACGGTGCTCTTCCCCAGCGGCACCCTCAACGCGGCCATCCAGGGCGGTAGCTTCCAGCTCCTCTATTTGCAGGTCACGGACCCTCGGGTGCAGTTGACTCTTCCGCCTCCGGTCGACGATTCCGAAGAAGATTCTGGACAGACACCGAAGCTCACCGTGGCATCGGGAGTCGGGATCGGCACCGACGACTCGTCGTATCTCCTTCAGGTGGGTGTCTCTGCGCCGGCCGATCCGGCATCTGGCGAGGGCGAGGGGGATCAGAGCAACTTCACCATCGGACTCACCGCCACCGGCGAGGGCACACCGCTTTCGCCCAACACGATCATCGATCTGGTGGGTGGAGAAGGGAGCTACTTCGGCTCCACGCCGCCGGTTCTCCAGCAATTTCTGGCCTTGATCAGTCTGCAAGGGCTTAGTTTGGCCGGACAACTGGGGTCGGTGCCAACCCTCAACTCCGTCACGGTCCAGATCGGAAGTTCCAAGAACACATCCTTCACGCCGATTCCGAATGCGCCGGAGACGTTGAATTTCACCATCACCAGCTTCTCCTTGGACTGGGCCATCCAGAATCCGTTCGACAACACGGCTCGGCAGCAGACCTTCCTCTTCGCCACCGAGTTCACTCTTGCACCGGCGATATTCAAGGGGCCGAACGGCGAGGGCGACGGCATTTTCAGGGTGCAGTTCAGCTCGGGCCTCCAGTTCTTCGCCGCCTTCGACGGCACCGCGTCCCTCAGCGATTTCCTCTCCACCCTCACCAGCGGTGCCGTCTCGCTGCCGTCGAGCATCGAGGCGGAGCTATCGAACATCGAGCTCGGTGTCGACTACAACGCCAAGAGCTTCAACTTCTCGAGCGGGTTTGCGCTGTCGTTGGCTTTCCTCGAGGTGGACGGCAAGCCGATTCTCTCCATCTCCGACGGAAACGTGGGCGTGGGGGCGAAGACCCAGACGCAGGAGAACTCGGCCGGAGCCGTCCTGGTGCCGGCGGTCGAGGCCGCCACCCAAACCGTCTGGCAGAGCGAGATCAGCGGCCTGCTGGCGGTCGGGCCGTTGGGGGCCAACACCAGCATCGCCTATGACGGATTCCAGTCGCCGGCGCGCTGGAATCTGTCGGCCTCGTTGGCTCAGGAGATCGAGGTCCAGCAGTTGATCCGGCAGTTCTTCGATCCCGATGGCACCTACGACTTCCCCGATTTCCTGCCGGGGGACTTGACGATCAAGACCTTCGCCATCGAGGCCGTGATCCCGTCCGGCAAAGGTGGGCTAGCCACCACCTACGGGATCGACACCACCTTCTCGTGGTTGTTCGAGTTCGGGGAGCAGCAGGTCGGAATCGATCCCGCCAAGATCGCCCTGGCCTATGACGGAGCCAAGCCGGCGGGGCAGCAATTCTCTGGATTGGCCGAGGGCACCTGGGTGTACCCGGCGATCAATCTCGAACTGCTGATGGGGTACCAGTTCGAGACCACCGCCCAGGGGACCAGCAACCACATTCTGTTTGTCGAGTGGGAAGGCTTCCGCGCCGAATACGAGAGCGGCAAGGAGCAGGTCACCTTCACCCTCAAGGGCTGGAGCGTCGGCACCATCATCCAGGCTTTGGTGCGAACCCTGGGGAATCCGTACTTCACGCTGCCTTCGCCGTGGGACCTCTTGAACCAGGTCTCCCTGGACGGTTTGAGCGTCATCGTGTCCCTCAAGTCGGGGCAGTCCTTCTCCCAGCGTCTGTCGGCGAGCTACACCCTGTCGAGCCCTCTCGAACTGGGCTTCATCACCATCAACGGTTTGATCTTCCGGCGCGACACCACCGGCAAGGTCACCCTCGCCATCGACGGCACGATTCCCGGACCGCTGCTCGATTCGGCTCCGCCCGAAGACAAGCAAAAGCTCCAGAATCTCACCGACCCGGAGAAGGGCCAGGACAGCCAGAACCTGCCCAACATTCCGGGACGCGGCCAGTCCTACTTCAAGTTGTTCCTGTTGGTTCTCGGGCAACGCATCGGCATCACCGGCCACGCCAGCTTCAACAACACCAAAGAGGTGATCTGCGCCCTTGCGGACGTGCCCAACACCAGCGGCATGACCAACCCGGTGAACCCGAATGCTGATCAAGGCTCGCCGCCCGCTGGAGTGCCCTACTACGATCAGGGCAACAACTGGCTGATCGCCGGCCATCTCGGGTTGCTGAAGATCGCCGACGCCTGGACCATCGATCTGATGGTGGTGTTCAACGATCCGGACCTCTACGGATTGCGCCTGGCGCTGGCGGGTCCCAAAGCGGGGGGGCTCGCAGGCCTGGCGATCGATGTGCTCTACAAGAAGATCACCGACGACGTCGGAGTCTTCCAGATCGAGTTCACCTTCCCGGACTCGATCCGGAACCTCAATTTCGGGACGGTGTCCGTCGTGCTGCCGAACATCGGCGTCGAGATCTACACCAACGGCGACTTCTTCATCGACATCGGTTTTCCCTACAACCTGGATTTCCGCCGGTCGTTCTCGATTTCCGCCATCGTCTACGGCGTGCCGGTCTTGGGGTCCGGCGGCCTGTACTTCGGCAAGCTCTCGAACGCCACCGCGACCCAGGTACCGGTCACGAACAAGGGCACCTTCGACCCGGTGATCGTCTTCGGTCTCGGCCTACAGCTCGGCCTCGGCTACAACTTCATCAAGGGTCCCCTGAGCGCCGGCTTCGCCCTGACGGTCTTCGGCATCGTCGAGGGGGTCTACGCCCCTTGGCATCCGTACGCCCTGACCGACGGCGGTTCAAACGATGAAGCGTTGGAGAGCGACTACTACTTCAAGATCAGCGGCCAGGTGGGGATCATCGGCTTGCTGTACGGCACTGTCGACTTCAAGATCATCCAGGCCACCCTCAACGTCAAGATCACCCTTTCCCTCCAGATCACCTATGAGTCGTTCCGCGCCATCCCGCTGGTGGCGCGGGCCACCGTCGACGTATCCCTCAAGGTCAAGATCGATCTGGGCCTGTTCTCGATCACGGTGTCGCTTTCCTTCTCGGCCAACGTCTCGGCGGAATTCATCCTCGGCAGCGACCAGGTGGCGCCCTGGGACGACCAGCCGTCGTCGTTCATGCTGCGGCGCTCCTCGCTTCTCACCGAAGGGCCGGACGCGATCCTCGCTCGCTCGCGGGCTCTCCGGCCGCGGCCCAAGCGGGTGGTGCATCGAAGCGCGGCCGCGACCCCTACCCTGAAGATGGTGGCCTCGCCGCAGTTCACCGTCACGGCGCCGGAGGGAGCGACGGAGTACAGCCAGCAGCAGGGGGCCTTCGCGTTCCTCTTCTCGATGGACGCGCCGGACGCCACCGACCCCGACGGCAATTCCGGGGATACCTCCTTCGATCGGCTGTCCGAGGCGTTCTTCCCGTGGGTGATCGATGCCCTCGGCAACGGTGAAGGAGATGAGGTCGATCTCGCCGAGGCGGCCGAGACCACGGTGACTCGACCGGAGCTCGAGGCCTACGTCCAGCGCCTGGCGGATCTCGAGAATCCGCCCCTGGACATCGCCGACCTGCTCGAATTCATGGCTTCGGCGTTCGTGCTCGATGTTCTGACCAGTGCGCCGACGGACGTACCGTCGTGGACCCTGTTCCCGACCTTCGACGGCCTGTCCCTCACCGTACCGGATCCGGACGGGGGAGATCCCAAGACGGTGACCTTCGAAACCTACGCCACCGCGACTTCGGCCTACAGCAAGACGGTGAGCGAGATCTTCGCCGAGGTGCAGGCGGTGATCGAAGAGCAAAACGAGGATTCCGCCGGCCGCCTCGCCCTGGAGGACGACCCGCAGTCGATGGCGTCCATCACCTTCGTCGACACCTTCTCGATGATCGGCCGCCAACTATTGCAGGCCGCCCTCGATGCCCTCTCCAGCTATGCCTACGGGCTGTCGCCGACGGACTCCATCGCCAGCATTCTCAGCTGGGTGAACGAAGCCGGCAACGCCCTCGAGCCAGGCGATGTCGCGCTGCCCAATCAAGACCACGGCCTATCCCCTTCCCTCGGGTTGACCATCGCCGGCCTGACCTACACCATCCAGGGGAAGGACACCCTTCAGGCCATCGCCACGAGCTACTCGGACAGCGCCTCGCCGGCCCGCTGGACCACGACTCCGGCGCAGCTCATCGAGGCCAACGGCAAGGCTCGCATCCTGCAGCCGGACGTCCAGTTCACGGTGCAGGGAGACGAGGGTCCGGTCACCATCATCACCGGCCCCGGCGACAGCTTCGGAGCGATCGCCGAGTCCGTCGGGATCACCCTGGCGGAACTCGCCGGCCAAAGCGACCTGTACGACATCGAAGGCCTGTTGACTCCGGCGGCGACCATGGCCCTTCCGTCCATCGCCTACACCACCGCGCCGGCCGCGGCGGCGGAACCGTCGCCGGACACTTTGGCGAGCGTCGCCGGTCAGTTCGCCACCACGGTGCCGTTGCTGGCGGACGCCAACGTCGACGTCCAAGGTCTGTTCTCGACGGACGCCGAGGGCGGCTTGATCACCCTCGCACAGTTGACGGCCCTGCCGGTGGCCGACCTGTGGTCCGCCATCGCGGCCACCGATCAGGTCGCCCAAACGGCGGGCATGGTGGCGCGTTTCCTGATCTTCGGATTGCGCTTGCCGAAGCTTGACGGCCTCGCTCTGTCCAGTGAGTTCCTCTACCCGGCGGACCAGACGGCGTACAGCCTGTTCCAGCTCACCGGCCAGCAGTTCCCGACGCCGGCATCGCTGGGCAATGGCGCGACCTACGATGTGACGGTTTCCCGGGCCGGCAGCGCCCACGGCGTGGACCTGTCCTTCATCGAGTTCGACGGCGCCGCCGGCACCTCGGCCAAGGTCCCGCTGACGGAGGCCTTCGACCGATTGACCGTCGTGCTCGATTGGGCCAAGACCGGAGCCTTCCAGCCCGCTCCGTCCTACCAGGCGCTGCCGCTGTCGTCGCCGACGCCCAAGGCCTTGGCGACCAACACCTTCGCTTTCTGGTCGACCTCGGACATGGCGACCCTGGAGCGGCTGACGGACCGCGGCCAAGGCGCCGCGGCGGAGTCCAACGGACAGCGCCAGCCCATTCTCTGGCCCTTGCCGGCCAGTCTCCGGAGCCTGCTGGAGGCACGGCAGGCGAGCCTCGAACCGCTGTTCCCCAAGCTGGAAAACGTCTTGCCGCTGATGCCCCACTTCCAGCCGCAGGTTGGAAGCACCTCGCCGGCCAGCCAGCAGACCGCATTCCGCGACATCGACGACTGGGCCTGGGCCACCCGGGTGGACTTCCAGGTCAAGCGATTGCCGGCGAACGAGGTGACCGCCTTCGCCGGCACCGGCGCCGGATCCACGCCCTCGGGCCCCGCTTCGGCCCCCTCGCTGCCCAACATCTACGAGCTGGTGTCGCCTTCGAGCGAGGACGCCCTGCGCCTCGAACGGCTGTTGAGCGCGATGGATGAACTCGGCGAGGACATCGCGTCCGGGATCTTCCTGCTCTACGGCCAGGCCGGTCCCTCGGCGCCGGAACTGGTCACCCTCGGCGAGGAAGAGTTTCTGTCGTTCATCACTCAGACCAACCTGTCCACGGAGACCAATCCGCCGCGGTCCCTGCTGCTGGCGCGCGCCCAGGACGACGGCACCCCGCCGCGCGGCATCGCCAATTCGCCGGGCGAGTTCGTCAAGCTCCTATGGGAACTCAGCGTGGTGCGCAGCGGCGGCTATTACCTCTTCTACCAGGTGGTGGACGGTGGCGATGGCCTGCCGGCCTCGGTGTTCGATTCGAGCGGCTCCGCCACCTTGAGCATGGTGGTCACCTTCGCGGCCCAAGGCGCCGGCTCCTTTGGCGAGGCACCCCTTGACTTCGTCAATGCCTTCGTCTCGACGGACCCGATCGACACCGGCCAGGACATCGTCCAGCTCCTGTCGCAATCGGCTACCGCCAGGAGCGCGGAGACCACCGGCGCCGACGACGAAACGCTGCGCTCCCTGTCGGCCGTGTACGGGGCGGGTCCCGGGCGGATCGCCCAGGCCAATCGGGCGGTGCCGCTGCAAGCCGGCAAGGTCATTTCGGTGGCTGACGTGGTGCGTCAGCTCCGGCCTGCGGACGTGCAGGACCCCAGCAAAACCCTGGACGATCTCGCCGCCTACTACTCGGTGGGAGCTCAGCAGCCGATCACCGGGCAGGAGATCGCGGACTACAACCCGGGGGTTGCGGTCGAAGTCGCCGCGGTCTTCTACATTCCCACCATCGACTACGTGGTGGCGCCGGGCGCCGCGCCGGGAGACACTTTCGACTCCCTGGCGAACTACTACGGCCTGTCCATCGAGGCGGTGGCGACGGATGCGCTCACCGTCGGCGGGCTGTTCCCTCGAGGCACCGTTCTCGACATCGACAGCCAGCTCTTCGACCTGCGCTCCACCCTCGGGCCGCGCAACGTCGGAATTCGGCTCGAGCGTGAGAACCTGGGCGACCCTCCGGAGCTACCGCCGGATCCGACGCGAGCCGAGAAGGACGCCTACGCCAAGGCCTACATGTACTCGCTCTACAACACCCTGTCCGCCGGTTTCGACGCCAACCCCTTCTTCGACGCGAGCCCGCTCGGCCTGCCTTTCGGGCCCCAGGACCAAAGCGCTGAGGGCGAGGCGGTGGACGCCGCCTTCGCGAGTCAGGCTTCGGTGTGCGCCCGGCGGAGCGCCCGGCTGCAGTCGGCCGCCGAGGTGGACTTCGACTACCGCCAGTCTCTCGGCTACAGCAGCAAGTTCGCTCTGGTCAATGCGGCGCCGGAGCCGACCAGTCCCTACCTGCCCCCGAAGGAGTACAACCCCTACCTCGGCGTCGGCAGCACCGCCGAGGTCGCCCTGCAGTGGCAGGATCTCTTCGGTAACACCACCCTGACGCCCTTCGAGAAGCCTTCGGCCACCTATGACGGAGCGCTCAACGGTTCGGCGGCGCGGGTGCTGTACGGCGATCGCCTGCTCAGCGTCGCCGCCTGGCCCAATGCCAAGGCCACCTACACCTATGTGGGGGAGGACGGCGCGCCGCGGCTGCAGGCCGACTTCGCCCTCGATCCCTCGACCTATGCGGAGGACAAGGAACAGGCGAAACGGGACCTGGCGCTCTATCAGAAGGTTTATTTCCAGCTCCATCAGGACTACACCGGCCTGGGGGTGCCGGGCGTCTCCGGCAACGCCGTTTCGATGGTCTTGAGCAATTCCCTGCTGGCCGCGCCGGACACCGAGCTGTCGGCCGCCGAGAGCGACGTGATCCGCGGGTTCGTGCGCGATTGCGTCGAGTATCTGGTGAAGATCCTCACCGACGAGGCGGCGACCGAGCCAACGGCGCGACTCACCCTGCCGATCTCGCTGGACGGTGTGGTCGAAGGCAACACCATCGAGCTGGATTTGACCTTGACCTTCGCCCGTCAGCCGTTGCTCACGGAGCCGCCGGTGGCCGCCCTCAACGACGGGTTGTCGGTCACCGGTCCGGTCCTGCCGCAGGCGGACGGCGGTGAGACCGTCGCATACACGGAGTTCGCCACTGCTTTCGAAGGTCGGTTCCAGAACAACGATTGGTACATGAAGGTCGGCGAAGGGCTCAAGGAAACCGACGAAGGAGAAAACGAGAGCAGCCAACAACTTTGGGCCGTTCGCTTCGGCCGCGAGAAGGGAGAGGGAATCTTCTTCGAGATCGGCGATGCGCCGAGCTATTACGCCCCGAAACCGGTAGCCAAGGCGCTCACCAACCAGAGCGCGAACATCGTCAACTACCGGACCGGCGAACCGGAGACCTCGAACTTCACCGGCGTCGACCAGAACCTCTGGTTCCAGACGGTGCTCGATGCGATCGATGCCTTCCTCTCCGCACCGTACTCCTCCCCGGCTTTCATCTTGGACAAGATCCTGGGCACCGATGACCCCCTCGAGGACGGCTATCTGGGCAAGGTGCTGGCCGCCAAGCAGAGTCTCGCCGACAGCATCAGCTCCACCGTTCGGCCGGTGCTGACCACCAGCGCGACGGACGACTCCACCTGGTTTGCGGCGAACGAGAAACTTCGTCAGCAGCTTCTCAACCAGCTCGGACCCGCCTACGCTGCGGGAGCGGTGGTGATTTTCGATCTGAGCGATGTTTCGGGAGCGCCACCGAGCACGCTGAACGGTCCGCCGAGTCTCTACGGCCAGCCGGCCGGCGTGGTCGAGGCCGGAACTCCCAACCAGAACTACTCGCTGACCAACGGCAGAATCCCCTTGGGTCCGATGTCGGAGGGGGAGACCTACGAGCCGCGGCTGGCCTTCGTGCTCACCTCCAAGAACATTCTGGAAACGGCCTACGTGCCGCTCCATCTGTCCCTGCAGGTCAGTCACCTCGAATTCGACCGCACGGCGGTGCCGGGGATCGAGGGCTATGTGCAGAGTCGCTGGCTGCAGTTCGTCAACGGGCCGTTCGACTACAATCTCGGTTCCGAAATCTCGAACGTTCCGATCGTCAACCGGGCGCTGCCGACGCCTCCGACGGTCCAGAGGCAGGCCGCTGAGCGCCACGTCGACAACCCCACCACGCCGGCGGAGCTGGCCCAGTGGGACTACGGCTTCGAGTACCTCTATCAGCAGGCTGCCGGCGATGCCGTTCAGGTGACGGTGGAACTCAACTACCAGCTCGAAGGCGGCAACCTCGCCGCCCGCGCCGCGCAGCCGTCGCTGTTCGAAGCTCTGGCGCAGTTCGTTGCCTCCTATCCGGCGATCCTCGCGGACTTCAACGAGTATCTGCGGAAGATCGACGCCGAAGACCCGGATCAGGCCACCGTTGACAACGCCGAGAAGGCCGTTTCGACCTTCCAGGCCTTTGTCACCGCCGTGGCCTCCGCCTATGCGGCGTCCCTACAGCCGCGCGCCACGGCAGCCGTCGCGGACGCACCGGAACTGGTGCGCATTGCCTTCGAGACCACCCTCGATCAGACCGCCGAGGGCAATGCCCGGACGGACATCTTGAACCTGACCATCGACGATCTGCCGGCCACCTGGAATGCCGACACCAACACCATTTCCAACGGCACCGTCACCTTGCCGGCGCCGGTGATTTGGATCGATCCCGAGAACTACCAGGCGGAGGCCCTGAAACCTCCGCCGGAGCCCGTAGAGATCGCCTACGTCTACCGCAAGTGGGGCACCGCCGATCCCCCGGAGTACCTGTCGTATGCCGATGCCCTGGCGAATCCCTTGCGCATCACGGTGTTCTTGGGTCTCGACGTCTTGGCCTATCAGAACGCCTGGTCGGAGATTCTTGTGCAGCGCAACAAGTTCCTGTTCCCGATCGAGGATGCCGACGACGTCGCCACCACCCAGGACTTCCTGTTCCAGACGCCGGTGGTTCGCTTTGCGGATCCGATCGTTCCGCGGCTCGTCTATCCGTTCTTTCCGCTGCAGCGCGAAGAAGAAGGCCTCGAAGCCTCCCTCAATACCTTCTTTGCCGGTCTGTTCTCCGGCGGCAACGGATCGACCTCCGTCGAGGTGGCGATGGACAGCGCCTATTCCTACCTGCTCTTGCCGGAACTCGCCAAAGTGCCGCGCACGGATTTGCCGATCAGCCTCTTGCCACCCACCGAAGCCTCCGTCGTCGCTTCGCCGCCACCGGCCTTCATCGCACCCTACGCGGACGTGATCGACGCCTGGATCGAGAGCCGAAAACCCACTCGGTCCGGCACGCCTCGAATCGACTCGGGCCTGAAAGTTTTCGGCGTCGCCAGCGCCAAGCAGCCCTTGATCAGCGTTGGGGAGTTGGCCTATTCCGTCGAGGATGACGGGGAGTAGGGAATAGCGGTCGGGCGTAGACGGCCTACCAGACGCCGAACTTCGACTCCGTTGCGACCTGCGCCGCAGGCGCCGGTGGCCGGGGGCACACTTCCCCTCGCTGTCGCAACATCGTCGTGGGACCGCCCGGTGGTGAGGTGCTTCTGGGTTCCACCGGGCGGCAAGAAACTCAGCCGGCCTTCGCACCGAAGATGGTGGGGGCGCCCTTCAGCAAGCGCGCGGCCACGATGCCGGGCTGGTCGACGTCCTCCAGGTCGATCGGCTGCACCAGGCGATAACTCGTCCCGTCGGCGGGCGGGAACGCAGTGACGTTGTCGCTCACCATATGAATCGGCTGGATCGACCGGTAGACGATCCCGGGCCGAGCCTCGAGTTCGACGAGAATGTGGAAACGCATGTGCTGGGAGGCGGGAAACTCCGTGCCGACAGCCCTTTCCTGAATCTGGCTGCCCTTGACCGGGCGGCTGCGATCGAGCGTCACCGTCACCTCACCGATGCCGTCGATGTAGTCGCGGCTCGCCGTTCCGAGAATGTCGATGGGAATCGTTTTCAGCCCGCCGTCGAAGTAGGCTTCGCCGGTGCGTGCAACGACCGAGCCCCCCAGTACGACCTCGAAGGTACCGAGGCCTTCAACCAGGAAGGTCGCCTCGTCGTCGTGCGGGCACTCCTGAACGTTGTCAGGCCCCGGTAGCTCCGGCTTGGAGGTTCCCTTGCCGGCCATGGCGGCGCCGGCGGTCACCAGGGCGATCACTGCCGCGGCGACGATCGAGTAGCCGAGGAGCGTCCGATGCTGGTTGACGAACTTGGACATCACGTCACTCCTTTCTGATCCCCTGTGGGATCGGTCCTGCCCCGGTGTGAGTACCGGGGCCAAGGGTCAAGTTTTTATCTAATCATATAGATCATATTAAATATATTTTAATTCGGATTTGTAGTTGTGTCAACGCTGGAGGGGTTGCACTGGCGAATCTGAGGGCCAGGCTCTAGCTGATACTCTGCGGCCGATTCAGTCGACCGGGACGCTCATGGACAGGGCTCTTCGATCGCTCGAGATCGGTGGGCAGGGGGAGCAGTAATGCGCAAGATCCTGATATTTGGTGGCCTGGGCTGTGCCGGCCTTATCGGTATGGTGGTGGTGGGGTTCTTCGTCTTGGCATCGCTCGGGCCGGATACCTCCATCTACACCGGCCGGCAGGTTCCGAAGCGGTTCGTCAGCACCATCGACTCGCTGGGGTTGCTCGAAGACGACGAGCGGATCCGGTACTTCTATTCCGATGCTCTCTTCGACATCAAGGACGGTTTCTACTTCGTAACCGATTCGAAACTCGTCGTCTACTCCGATGCCTGGGCGGAGCCCGAGACGATCATCCCGTTCGAGGAGATCGAATCCCTCGAAGCGGAGTACAACGATTCCTTCTTGACCGACAGCATGGTGTTCGTCACCACCTTGACGGATCTCGAGGTTTCGTTCCCGGTTTCCAGCGAGGGCGGGCTCGACAAGAAGTTCGTCCAGCTCATCCAAGAAGGGCGGGGTCTGCGGACGCCGGTGGAAGCGCCGGCCGGTTACTGAAGCCGACGTTCAGTCGCTCTTAGTCTTCGTCGGACTATTCCAAACTTGCCGGCGTTGCAGGCGGCGCCGCCGGCGAAGGTGTGGCGGCCGGCGATGAAGGCGATGATGAAGATCCAGCCGTCGCCGGCCAGGTCTTCGACCACCGCCCGGCCAATGCCGCGGCTGCCGCCGGTGACCAGGGCAAACGGTGGCAGACGATCGGCCATGGGATCCACTGCGCCTTCCGATCTCGATAGACTCATGCTTCGAACCCCGCGTTCGGTCTCAAAGCGGTACTTCCGGAATACCGGAGGCCGGGGTGGCGGTTTCTCATCTCAGAAGGAGGAAGGAACTCATGTACTTTTTCGACTCAACCTATTTGCTGCTGACGCTGCCGGCCCTTGCCCTCTCCCTGTGGGCGAGCTGGCGGACCAAGTCGGCGTTCAAGAAATACTCGAAGGTGCGCGCCATGAGCGGAATGACCGGTGCCCAGGCGGCGCAGCGGTTGCTCGATCAGGCCGGTATCAGCGACGTCAAGATCGTTCCCACCCGGGGAGTACTGTCCGACCACTACAACCCCGTGAACAAGACTCTGGCCCTGTCGGAGCCGGTATACGGTTCGCCGTCCGTCGCCGCCGTCGGAGTGGCCTGCCACGAGGCCGGTCACGCCATCCAGCACGCCAAGAAGTATGCCCCCATGTGGCTTCGTTCGGCCCTGGTGCCGACGGCCAACATTGGCTCGAAGCTGGGCTATTTCGTGATGCTCGGCGGTTTGATCCTGTTGTCCATGGGTGTCGTCCTCGGCAAGAACATCATCTTGGTCGGTGCCGTTCTCTTCGCGATGGTCCTGCTGTTCCAGATCGTCACCCTGCCGGTGGAATTCGATGCCACCGCCCGCGCCAAACGCTTGGCGGTGTCCAACGGGATCATCCTAGAGCAGGAGCGTACCGGCATGAACAAGGTTCTCAATGCCGCGGCCCTCACCTACGTGGCGGCGGCCGTCAGCACTCTGATGACGTTGCTCTACTTCCTGATCCGAGCGGGTTTCCTAGGCGGTCGCGACTGAGTCGACCGACTGACTTGGAGTACCACCCGACGAGGCGGCCATCAGGCCGCCTCGTTTTGCTTTGATCCCAATCGGAGTCACCCGACGCGTATCGGGACATTGAAGCGATTGTCGTTGGACAGCCACCGTGCGCTGCCTGGCCGCGGCGTCCATGGTGAGCTTGTCGGCGGCAGTCTGGCCAGTGACCTCTCTGAAAGGAGATTCAATGTCTCGATGGAGCAAGCTTTTGACTTTGGTCGCGGTAGCCTTCGCCGCCGCGACGTTCTCGTCGGTGGCGCTAGGCGCCACCTGCGATGCCACCTGCAATGATGGCTTCGAGTTCGAAATCACCGTCCAGTCGAACATGGAGTGCATGCAGGCGCTCTCCACCTACTGCTACTACCGCGGGGGAGGCTGGGCCGTGTACACGGAGGACGGGCCTTCGCCGGAACTGCCGGGCAACGTAGGGGACCTCAATCTCGAAGACCTGCTCGACGGGACTCAACCGGTACCGGGGTTCTGTGACGACTTGAGGGTGGCGAGTCAGTACGGTGGTCCCGTTCCACCGCTCCAGGACGACGCGGCCCACATGGAAGCGACCCCGACCCGACAAGGCTGAGCCGATTCTCCGGCGGGCTCCTATTGGGCTCGCCGTTCGGCGATCTGTTGGGCGTTGGCCTGGGCGCGCGGGTTGTCGGGGGCCAGTTCGAGCGCCCGCCGGGTGAGCTGGTCGGCCTGGTCGACTTCTCCTTGCTGAAGCAGGAGGGAGGCCAGGCCGTTCATCGCCGGCAGGTGATTCGGGGCGACCTCCAGCACCTGCCGCAGATCGGCTTCCCCTTGGGTCGGATTTCCGGCGGCGAGGCGGCTCATGCCGCGCAGATAGATCGCCCAAGGGTGTTCACCGACCACCTGGACCATCGCCTCGGCCCGCGGTAGCGCCTGAGCGGGTCGGTTCAGACTCAGTAGAAGCTGCACCTGGAGCATCCGCGGGCGAGGGTCGCGCGGCTCCAGCCGAACGCCCTCGGTCACCGCCTCGAGCGCTCCTTCCAGGTCGCCAGCGGTGCGGCGTTCGGCGGCGAGGCGCATCAAGCCGTCGAGATCGAGGCCCGCATAGGGCGAGTTCTCGCGCTCGGCGAGCTGTTCCTTTCGCTGCTGCTCTTGCAACCGCTGAGCCTCGGCCAGCGCCTCGCGGGCTTCGTCGAAGCGTTCCGCCTCGAGCAGCGATTCGCCGAGCAGTCTCCAGCCCTCTTGGTCCTCGGGCCGCAACCGGGTTCGGCGCTGGAGGGAGGGAATCGCCTCGCCGAAGGCGCCGGTCGCGAGGGAAGCCTTGGCGAATCCGAGGGCCACCTTGGCGGCCAGGTCCGGATCGAGCCGCTCGATCTCCGAAGCGGCGGGTTCGGTGACCAGCGGCGCCAAGACCTCGGCCGCCTCGCGGTGCCGCTCCTGCCGGGTCCGCAGATCCCACAACATCAGCGCTGCCCGTGAGATCGGGGCGCGGGCGATGGCCTTTCTCAAGAAGGCCTCGGCCTGGTCATCTTCGCCGAGGGCGAGGGCGGCCCCGGCGGCGTTGGCGAGCACCACCGGATCCGGATCGGCGATGGCCGTTCGCGGCTTCAAGACTTCCAGGGCGTCCGCCGGCCGGCCCGCTTTCAGATACAGCGAGCCGAGGGCATCGAGTACCGCCGCGGGAGCGTCCGGGGACCGGCGCGCCGCCTCCAGTTCTTCGATGGCGCCGGTCAGGTCTCCTGCTTCGCCGCGGGCGAGGGCCTGTCGCGCAAGATCGGCGCCGGCAGGCGTTTGGGCCAAGACCGAGGTCGCGCCCGAGATCAACGCGAGAAGCACTAGAATGAGGCGAATCGGGGTCATGCTCGAATCGTATCGCTTCCAACGGAGACCCAAGGGATGATCAACACCAAAAGCTTCAGGAAACCCGCGTCCGTTAGAAGAGGGTCCGGGGCGCTTGCCGCCGTTCTCCTGGCGGCCGCGATGAGTCCCTCTTCTCTTGCCCAAGCGGCAGAGGGCGTGACCGAGGTGCGGGTGCCGGCGGACATGAAGCTCGAGTCCCTCGCCCCCCGAGCCGCCGAACAGCGGGCCGCGGCGCGAAGCTGGCAGGTGGAGCACGGCTTCGGTTTCGAAGACCGGCTCGCGCAGAGCGGTATTACCTTTCGCCATCAGATCGTCGACGACGCCGGCCTCCACTACCTGGCCGTTCACTACGATCACGGCAACGGTATCTCCGCCGCCGACATCGACGGCGACGATCGCATCGACATCTACTTCACGACGCAGATCGGCAGCAACGAACTGTGGCGCAATCTCGGTGACGGCCGCTTCGAGAACATCACGGCGCGCGCCGGGGTGGCGTTGGCCGACCGCATCAGCGTCACCTCCTCGTTCGCCGATGTGGACAACGACGGCGACCCAGACCTCTTCGTGACGACCGTGCGGGGTGGCAACGCGCTTTTCCTGAACGATGGCCGAGGGGTATTCCGGGACGCCACGGCGGAAGCCGGACTGGCCTACTCCGGGCATTCCTCCGGAGCGACTTTCTTCGACTACGACAACGACGGCTGGCTGGACCTTTTCTTGAGTAACGTCGGTGTCTACACCATCGAGGAGAAAGGCCGCGGAGGGGCGTACCGGGGCATCGACGATGCCTTCAAGGGCAACATCTACCCGGAACGGTCCGAGGACAGCTTTCTGTACCGCAATCTAGGTAACGGTCGCTTCGAGAACGTCTCCAAAGCGGCGCTGTTGGTCGATCGCTCGTGGACCGGCGATGCGACTCCCGCCGACTTCGACGGCGATGGTTTCCAGGATCTCTACGTGGCCGACATGCAGGGTCCGGATCGCTTCTACCAGAACGTCGGCGGCCGGTTCTTCGCGGACCGCACGGCAAAGTTCTTTCCCCGGACGCCGGGCGGCACCATGGGGATCAAGGTGTTCGACTGGAATCGCGACGGTCACCTCGACCTCCTCCTCACGGACATGCATTCGGACATGATGTACGAGCTGAATCCCGAGGAGGAAAAGCAGAAGATGACGCCCCTGCCGGGCTCTCCGGCCGCCGAGGAAGACGGGCCGATTCTCGGCAACGCGCTCTTCCAGGGGACCGCCGACGGTACCTTTCGTGAGGTTTCGGACGAGGTGGGGGCCG
Source organism: Acidobacteriota bacterium (assembly GCA_039030395.1). Taxonomy (NCBI): domain Bacteria; kingdom Pseudomonadati; phylum Acidobacteriota; species Acidobacteriota bacterium. The sequence goes on along the minus strand of JBCCEF010000011.1, from coordinate 31,131 downwards.
AGAACTACTGGCCCTGGGGACTGAGCGTGGCGGATCTCAACGCCGATGGCTGGCAGGACGTGTTCATCACCTCCAGCATGAACTATCCGTTCCGCTACGGCATCAACTCGGTGTTGCTCAACGCGGGCGGTCAGCGCTTCGTCGATGCCGAGTTCGTGCTCGGCGTGGAGCCTCGTGCGGAACTTCTGCAGCCCTGGTTCGAGATCGAATGCCCAGATCCGCCGGTGGCTGAGGACTCCGCCACCGGGGGGGAGCCGGCGGCGGAAGACGAGCAGGCGGAGGCGGAAGGATCAGCGGTGCACCGGGATTGTGCCGGCGTCGCCGGTCCGGTGAGGGTCATCGCCGCCCGCGGCTCACGTTCGTCGGTGGTGTTCGATCTGGAAGGCGACGGCGATCTCGACATCGTCACCAACGAGTTCAACACCGAGCCCCAGGTGCTGGTCAGCGACCTGGCCCAGCGCAGGCCCGCGGCGAAGCTCCGCTTCGCAGTGAAGCTCCAGGGCACCGTTTCGAATCGCGACGGCCTCGGCGCCCGGGTCAGGCTGGTCACCGACAAGGGTGACCAGCTCCGGGTGCACGACGGCAAGTCCGGCTATTTGTCCCAGAGCTTGCTGCCGCTTTACTTCGGCGTCGGGGCGAACGAAAAGCCGCTGCGCCTCGAGGTCACCTGGCCCTCCGGTGCCCGGCAGACGATCGAACCGCTCGAGCAGGGGCGCCTGCGGGTCGTCGAACCCGCCGCCGGAGAGTCCGAGCCGAGCGGGGAAAAAGGCCGCTAGCGAGCAGGGCTATTCGGCGAGGGTGCCGAGCATCCCTTCGAGGACCGCCCGGTGGGCCGCCAGGGATTCCGCCGTTTCGGCTTCCAAGACCAACCGCAGGTAGGGCTCGGTGTTCGACGGCCGCACGTTGAACCACCAGTCCGGATACTGCACCGTGATGCCGTCCAGGTAGTCGATCTCGCCGTCGGAGTAGCGCTCGGCGAGAGCCTGCATGCGGCCTTCCTTGTCGTCCACCTCGAAGTTGATCTCGGGGCTCTTGTGGTAGCGCCGCAGGGGCTCGACCAAGGCCGAAAGGGTCTGGCCGCTCTGCCGCAGCAGGTTCAGGATCTCCACCACCGCCAGCACGGCGCAGTCCGCGAAGTTGGTGTCGCGGAAGTAGTAGTGGCCGGCCAGCTCGCCGCCGAAGACGCCGTCGCGCAGGCGCAGGGTGGCCTTCATGAAGGAGTGGCCGACCCGCTCGCGCACCGGCACGCCGCCCGATTCTTCGATGTACTCGGCCACTGCCCGGGAGGAGCGCAGGTCGTAGAGCACCGCCTTGCCGGGATGGTTCGACAGCAGTTCGCCGCCGATCAGGGCGGTGATCAGGTCGCTGCCGATGGAGCGGCCATTCTCATCGATGAACGCCGAGCGGTCCGCGTCGCCATCGAAGGACACGCCGAGGTCCGCCCCTTCGCGCACCACTGCCTGCTTGAGGACTTCCAGGTTCTCTTCCTTCAGGGGGTTCGCTTCATGATTCGGGAAGGAACCGTCGAGTTCGAAGTAGAGGGGGATCAGCTCGATGTTCATCGCTTCGAGGAGCGGCCGGTAGATGGCGCCCATGCCGTTGGCCGCATCGACTACCACCTTGAGGCGCCGGCCCTCTTCGAGAAAGGAGAGAACGTGCTGCCGATAGGCGTCGGTGACCTCGCCGGTGCTCAAACGGCCAGGCTGCTTGGCGGTGGGTAGGTCCCCGCTGGTGACCTTCTCCTCCAGCAGTGGAATACCGTGGTCGCCGGAGACCGGCCGCGCGCCACGCTTCGAAAACTTCAGGCCGTTGTAGCGCGCCGGGTTGTGGCTGGCGGTCACCTGGATGCCGCCGGCGGCCTGCAAACTGCCGACGGCGAAATAGTTCATCGGCGTGGTCGCCAGGCCGATGTCCACCACGTCGAAACCGCCGGCGCGCAAGCCTTCGATCAGCGCCTCGGCGATCCCCTCGCTGTGGGAGCGCATGTCGCGGCTCACCACCACCGTGCGGCCGTTCGCCAGGTCGTCGTCGTCCAAGACGAACTGGAAGGCGAGACCGATCTTTCGGGCGATCTCCTCATTGATTTCGCCGGGGTAGAGCCCCCGGACGTCGTAGGCTTTGAAGATTCCACCCATGGTCAGTCTCCTGAATTGTCTTGGCGCTTGGCGGGGGGCGAGAGTGTGATGGTGAAAGCGAAAGCGTGGGAGTCCACCGTCGCCTCGGTGAGCTGTACGTCGTCTCCCTCGGAGGCGGCCTCGATCTCGACCGCCAGGGTCTCACCGGCGATCCATTTACGATGGGTCTCGATGGCGGCCCGCAGGGCGTCGTCGGCGCGGAAGGTCACCCGAATGCGGTCCGCATAGTCGAGCCGGGCCTCCTTGCGGGCGGTCTGAATGCGGCTGACCACCTCACGGGCCAGGCCCTCGGCGATCAGGTCGTCCGTCAGCGCGGTTTCCAGGGCCACCAGCAGATCCCGGTCGCCCTGGGTGGCGGTACCCTCGCGTTCGATGAGCTGGACTTCGACTTCCTCGGAGGAGAGCGTCGCAGGGCCGGTGGAGAGGTTCACCTCGATCCGTCCGTCCGCCTCCAGGCGGGCCGCCAGATCGTCGCCGTCCGCCGCCGCCAGGGCCTGCTGTACCTCGCGCATCTGCTTGCCGAATCGCGGACCGGTCTTTGGGAAGAACGGTCGCACTGCGTGGTGGACGTAGGTCGAGCGATCCTCGGCCCATTCCACCCGCTTCACATTCAGTTCCTCCTTGAGCAGCTCTTCGTGCGGCGCGATGCGCTTCGGCAGCGCGGCATCGGCACTCACCAAAGTGACCGAGGCGAGGGGCTGGCGGGTCTTGAAGCCGTGCGAGTTGCGGGCGGCATGGCCCAGCCGCACGATCCGCTGAATGCCCGCCATGGCGCCTTCGAGATCGTCGTCGCGGCGATTCTCAGCGGCCCGCGGCCAGCGCTCCAGGTGAACGCTCTCGGCGCCCGCCCCCTGGCTGCGCCGCAGCACGCCGTGCAGGTAGTCGGCGACAAAGGGGGTGAACGGCGCGATCAGGAGCGACAGCGTGTCGAGCACTTCGTAGAGGGTGCGGTACGCGCTGTCCTTGTCGTCCCGGGTAGGGTCGTCGGTCTCCCCGGAACCGTCGGCCGAGGCGGCCCAGAAGCGGTCGCGGCTGCGGCGGATGTACCAGTTGGTCAGCTCATCGAGAAAGGTCTCGATGCCGCGCGCCGATTCGCCCAGGCGATAGCCCTCCAGGTGCTCGGTGGTTTCCCGCACCAGCCTCCCGAGGCGCAGCAGAATCCAGCGGTCGAGGGCCGGCCGGGCGGCGAAGGCTTCCGCCGATTCGTCCCCGGAGTCCGTCGGCGACCAGCCATCGAGTTCGGCGTAGATCGAGAAGAACGACACGGCGTTCCACAGCGGCAGCAGGAACTTCTGTGCCGCCTCGCGCACCAGCCGGGCGGAGAAGCGCGAGTTGACCTCCGGATTGCTGATGTAGAAGTACCAGCGCAGGGCGTCGGCGCCGGTTTCTTCCAGCACCTCCATCGGATCGACCACGTTGCCCAGCCGCTTGGACATCTTGCGGCCAGTCTCGTCGGTGATGTGGCCGAGAACGATGCAGTTCTTGTAGGCCGGTGAGTCGAACAGCAGAGTGCCTAGCGCGTGGAGGGTGTAGAACCAGCCGCGGGTCTGGTCCACCGCCTCGGAAATGAAGTCCGCCGGAAAGCGCCGCTGATCGAACAGTTCCTTGTTCTCGAACGGGTAGTGGAGCTGGGCGAAGGGCATGGCGCCGGAGTCGAACCAGGCGTCGATCACCTCCTCCACCCGCCGCACCGTACCGCCGCACTCGCCGCAGGGCCAGGTGTAGTCGTCGATAAAGGGGCGGTGCGGATCGAACTGCTCGCGGTCGTAGAAATCCGCCGGGGCCTTGCGGCCGACGGCCTCGAAGAGTTCTCGGTAGGAGCCGATCACCCGCGGGCTGCCCTCGCACTCCTCGCAGCGCCACACCGGCAACGGCGTTCCCCAGTAGCGCCGCCGCGACAGCGCCCAATCCACCACGTTCTCCAGCCAGTTGCCGAAGCGGCCCTCACCGACGTGGGCCGGGTGCCAGGCGACCTCCTGGTTGAGGGCAACCAATTCCTTTTTGCGCGAGCGGGTGCGGATGAACCAACTGGTGGTGGCGTAGTAGAGGAGCGGCCGGTCGCAGCGCCAGCAGAAGGGGTAGTTGTGGCGGTAGCGGTCGCTGTGGAGGAGCAGGCCGCGGCCCTTCAAGTCCTTCTGAATCTCCGGGTCCGCCTCCTTGAAGGGCAGGCCGGCGAAGGGTTCGATCCCCGGTCGGTCGACGATCCTGCCCTCGCCGTCGACGGTCAGGAAAAAGGGTAGGCCGAAGCGCTCGCCGGTCGCGTAGTCGTCCTCGCCGAAGGCCGGTGCCGTGTGGACGATGCCGGTGCCTTCGTCCGGCGTCACGTAGTCGCCGGTCAGCACCCGCCAGCCGGCCTCGTCGGACGGCGCGGGATCGAAGGGCTCGACCTCGGTGGCCTCGAAGACCTTGTCCGGCTGCTCCGTCTCGAAGGGGCGCGAGTAGCGCAGGCCGAGGAGCGCCGCGCCGTGGAAGCGGGCGAGCGGCTCCTGGTCTCGCAGGTCGATCTGGCGCTTCTTGCTCTCTCCGTCGAGGGTCGTGGTGACCATCGCCGGCACCGGGTTGGCGAGGTCCTCGGCGAAGATCACCACCCGGGTCTCGCCGAAGGCCCTTTCCTCGCCGGGTAGGGCTTCTCCGGGGAGAGCCACGGCGCGGTAGGTCATCTGCGGAGAAACCGCCAGTGCGGTGTGGGCGAGAAGGGTCCAGGGAGTTGTCGTCCAGGCCACCAGCGATGTGCCGTCGGGCACCGCCCAGGTGCCGCCGTCGGCGGTCTCGATGGACTGCCCCGGGCGCGCCGCGAACAGCACCCATACGGAAGGGTCGTCGGTGTCCTTGTAGTTCTGGGCCACCTCGTGGGACGACAAGGTGGTGCCGCAGCGCACGCAGTAGGGCTGGATCTTGTAGCCCTCGTTGAGCAGGCCCTGCCGCGACAGCTCCGCCAGGGCCCACCAGGCGGACTCGATGTACTGGTTGGTGAAGGTGTAGTACGCGTCGTCCAGATCCACCCAGTAGCCAACCCGCTCGGTCATCGCCCGCCACTGGCGCTCGTAGGTGTACACGCTCTCCAGGCACTCGCGGTTGAACCGCTCGATGCCGTATTCCTCGATCTGCTGCTTGCCGGAGAATCCCAGCCTTTTCTCGACCTCGATCTCCACCGGTAGGCCGTGGGTGTCCCAGCCGGCCTTGCGGGGTACGCGGTAGCCCTGCATGGTGCGGAATCGCGGGAAGAGATCCTTGACGGCGCGGGTCACGACGTGGCCGACATGGGGTACGTTGTTCGCCGTCGGCGGCCCCTCGAAGAAGACGAAGTCGCCGCGCGGCGCTTCCTGTTCGAGGCTCTTGTTGAAAATGTTTTTCTCGCGCCAGTTCTCGAGGGTTTCTTGCTCGAGGGCGGGAAAGGGATAGCCGGCCGGGATCTTCGGGAAGGGCTTGCGGGTCATGGGGTTTTCACCTGAAAGAGAGTCGCCGTTGAAGCTCGTGAGGCTACCACGGTCCGGGCTGAGGCGAAGGGGTCGCGGAAGGGGGCGGATATACTGTGGATTGAACTACGCAACTCACGAAATACGTCGCCGGGCCATGCGGAGCCCGGCCCGAGGCGAGGAGGACGAACGATGAGAACCGGAGGTCGCTGATGGCGTTGCTCGAGCTTCTGCGCCTGGGCCATCCGGTCCTCCGCAGCCAGGCGGATCGCATCGCCGATACGGACATTCGATCCGAGGAACTGCAGCAACTCATCGACGATATGGTCGAAACGATGACCCAGGCCGAGGGCGTAGGCCTGGCGGCGCCGCAGGTCGGCCAAGTGCGGCAGGTGTTCGTGTTCCGGGCGCCGAACGACGAGGTACGCGTTGCCATCAATCCGCTGATGACCGCCGAGGGTGGCGAACTGGTGGACGACTGGGAGGGCTGCCTCTCGATTCCCGGTTTGCGCGGACTGGTGCCTCGCTATCCAGCCGTGCGTCTACAGGCCCTGGACCGTGACGGAGAGGCCTTCGACGAGGTGTTCGAAGGATTCTCGGCCCGCATTGTCCAGCACGAGAACGATCACCTGAACGGTGTCCTCTTTCTGGACCGCATGCGCAACCTCCGCTCCCTCTGCTTCACCGAAGAGTGGGAGCAGTTGTTGAGCGACATGGGCCTGCCGCACCCGGCCGCCGTCGGGTGACAGGGCTGCTGAAAGGCGCGGCTTCGCCGCCGCCTCGTCCGGGGGCGCCCAGCCCGATGGGCTCGGGGCGAGCATTCGGCGGATTCGCAACGCACACAATCGAAGGGTTTTTCCCCTGAGTCGGGAAATCCACATTCTGTGGGCCGCTCGCCACAAGCGGCCGGCCTGGGAAGGACTCTGCTCCGACTACCGGCAGCGCATCGCACGCTCAGTGCCGGTGCGCGATCTGCCGGTCAAGGTGCGGCGTGACGGGCCGCGGCGCAAGGCCGAGGAAGGGCAGGCCCTGCTGGCCGCGCTGCCGGATCCGGTGTGGCTCTTCGCTCTGGACGAGGGTGGAAAGTCGTCGTCCTCCCGCCGCTTCGCCACGACGCTCCAGCGCCTGTTCGACGAGTGGCCCCACCCGATCGCCTTCGTCATCGGTTCGGATCTGGGACTGGACCCAACGGTGCGCCGGCAGGCCCGGCAGGTGCTCTCCTTCGGTCCGATGACCCTGCGCCACGAGCTGGCCCGGCTGGTGCTGTACGAGCAGGTCTACCGCGCCCTGGAGATCCTCCGGGGCAGCGGCTATCACCACTGAGGGCTTCTCGCGCCTTAGATCCGCTGCACAATCTTTCCCGGCCGGGAAGAGATTGCGCTCCTTGCCGGTTAGAACTATGATCGCCGGCCATCGAGTCGGTAGCACCAAGCCGGTTGGGCCGACTGCGGTCAGAAAGGAGACTGACGTGCCCCAGACGAAGCGAGCCGAGGCCAGCACCGCCGACCTTGAGCCTTTGCGACAGCGCCTCGAACAGCGCCGCGAGGAGATCATGAATCTCTACCAAAGTGACCTCGCGGCCGGTCAGGCTTCGGGAGACGAAGGTAGCGACGACATCGTCGACCGCGCGAATAACTCATACAACCGGGAGTTCTTGTTCTCCCTGTCGAACAACGAGCGGGCCATGCTGGTGGAGATGGACGATGCCCTGGCTCGCATCGATGCCGGTTCCTACGGATCCTGCCAGCACTGCGGCCGAGTCATCGGCGAGGCGCGTCTCGAGGCGGTGCCTTGGGCGCGCTACTGCATCGACTGCCAGGAGCTTAAAGAGCAAGGTTTACTCGAAGACGATTAGCAGTGCTGCCGGAAAATGGCGTTGCTCAATCATTTCAGCAGCACTGCGAATATTCATTTCAGGGGGCTGGGCGCCCCCTTCGCCCGAAAATTACTGATCTTTCGGGCTCAACCCCATCCTCGGCGCCTTTGGCGCCGCCGAGCCCTCCAGGCTCGGGGTTTGACGGCTGCGCAAGTGCCCAGTCCATTGCCGGCATCGTGTTTCCTCGCGAGCGTCGTGGGTTCTCCTCGGAGAATTGCGCCGCTCGTTGCGCATGAGCACCGGCGGCATCCTTCATGAGTCCCAAGGCTGCTTCCAAGTCTCGAACGATCGACGAGATCTTGGCCGATCTGAAGGGCGGCGCGCCCGGCGCGGCGGTGTATCTGGTCGCCGGCAATCTGGTGATGGCGCAGCCGGCGGCGGAACGCTTGGCGGAGGCCCTCGCCGAAGCGGCTGGCTGCGCTGTAGAGGTACATCGCAGGCCGGAAAAACTCGCCGTGCTGCTCGACGACCTGCGGACCTTCTCGCTGTTCGCTCCGGCCAAGGTGGTCCTGGCAGTGGACACGGCGGTGCTGGCGGACCGTCACGCCGTCGCCGACCTGCTCGACGACGCCGAAGGGGTGCTGCCGGTCGAAGGCGACACCCTGAACAGCCGCGAGCGTCAAGCCGCTTCCCGCTTGCTACAGGCTCTGCGGCTCCAGCGCATCGATCCCCAGGCCGGCTCGCCGGAAGATGTCCTCGGAGGCCTGCCCGACGAGGCCCTGGCTGGCGGCACCGCCTTCCGCAAAAAGCGCAACGGCCGCGGCCGCGGCAAAAAACAGATCGCCACCTTGCGGGAAGGTCTCGCCGGCTTGTTGGCGGCTGCCCGGGCGGCGGAACTGACCGGCTGGTCCGACGCCGAGGTCGCGGTTCTGCAGGACGCCGTCGAGGGCGGCCTGCCGGAGAATCACTCTCTGGTGCTTGCCGAGCGCTCGGTGGCCGACGGTCATCCGGTGGTTCGCCGGCTGGCCGAGGCCGGTTGTCTCATCCGGGTGGGAGAGCTCGAAGCCGAAAGGCGCGGCGGTGGATTCGAGGGGACCGATCTCTTGGCGCGGGAACTCGAACGCGAGACCGGTCGCCGCATCGAGCCTCCGGCCCTCCAGGAACTCGCCCGGCGCACTCTGCGCCAGTCGAGCGGGCCGCGCGGCCGAGGTTCCGACGGCGGCGTGGCGCCGGAGTCCACGGCGCGTTTCGCCGCCGAATTCCGTAAGCTCGCCGGCCTGGTAGACGAAGGGGAAGTGATTCGCCTACCGCTCGTCCAGGAGGTGATCGAAGACCGCGGCGAGCAGGACGTGTGGCAGCTCTTGGACGCCATCGGAGCTGGCCAAGGGGCGGCGGCCCTCGGAAAGCTCCAGCGGTACTTCGCGACCGCTTCGGATCCGGTAGCGGCGCGCCTTTCGTTCTTCGCTTTGTTGGCCGGCTTTTGCCGGCAGCTCGTCGCCGTGCGCGGCCTGATGAAAATCCATCGGGTACCGCCGGGAGAGCGTTCCTACCCGCGCTTCAAATCGCGCTTCGCCACCAAACTCCAGTCCGAGCTACCCGGCGGCCACAGGAATCCGGTAGCCAAGTTCCATCCTTTCCGCCTGCATCGCGCCTATCTGGCCGCCGGCCGCTTCGACGACGCGTCCATTGCGCGCCTGTCCTCCGAAGTGCTGGAAACGGAGCTGCGCCTCAAGGGCGAAAGCGACGATCCGGATTCCGCCTTGGGCGGCCTGGTGGCCGCCCTCGCCTCCGCCCGCCGCAGCGAGCGGGCACCGCACTCCGCAAGTTAGCTCTCGGCTCTCACGAACTACGTGGACTCCAGGACCGGAGCCCGAAGGGCGACGCGGCGGCTTGCCGCCGAGGACGGGCGGCCCGCGCACGGGTGAGCCGCTTGCGGCGAGGGGGCGCCTAGCCCCCTGAAAAAGACAGCTGGCAGGTCTGCTGAAACCATCCGCGAAGCGGACCTTCAGCAGCCTGTCAGCCGCGGCTGATGGTGGGGCGCGGGAAACCCATCTCGAGATAGAGCCGACGGAAGGTCGCCAGGGCGCGGTTCTTGTCCGGTCGGCGTAGAGCCGAGCGGCGACCCCACAGTTTGCGGTAGTGCTGCGCGACCTTCGGGCGCTCCGCCTCCAGCCAGGGCAGAAACCGGCTGCGGGTGGCGGGCGGCAACACCAGGCAGTGGGCCACCACATCGAAGGCGCCGGCCTCCAGCGCCGCCGTGAACAGGGGCCGCAGGCTCTCCTCGTCGCTGTTGATCTCCGGCATCAGCGGAATCACCCGGATATCCGTCGCGATCCCGGCGTGGACCAGCCGGCGCACCGCGTCGAATCGCCCTCGCGGGGTGGCTCCGCCCGGTTCCAGCGAGGCGCTCAAGGCCTCGTCCACCGTCGGCACGCCCAGGTGAACGGTCACCGTGTGGTGGCGATCGAGGTCCGCCAGGAGGTCGAGATCTTCGAGGATGCGGGTCGAGCGGGTCGAAATGGAGAGATCCAAACCTCGGAACCGGCCGAGCACCTCCAGCACCTCGCGGGTGATCCCGAAGCGTTCTTCCGCCTCCTGGTAGGGGTCCGTGAAGTGTCCGAGCGAGAGGGTCTGCCCTCGTAGGTTGTGCCAGGCCAGGTGACGCTCCAGGGCCGCGGCGGCGCCGCGCTCCACGAATACGCGCTGCTCGTAGTCCTGCGATCGAAGGAGCTGGAAGGCCTTGTGGCCGGAGCGGTTCGGGCAATGGACGCAGGCGTTTTCGCAGCCACGATAGGGGTCCAGCGCCCACACGGCGCCAGTCCGCGGGTCGTCGACCCGCCGCAGGATCTGCCGCCGGTCGAGATCGATGAACTCCGTGCCGCCGGCCGGCGGTGCGATCGGCCGTGGAGTGGGCGCGAAGGCGGGAAACAGGGGTAGGGTCGCCGTGTTCATACGCTTTATTTACGCCTTCCGAGGCGTAATGTCAAGGGTGGGCCGCTCGATTACCGCTATTGCTGAGGTTTTCGGATGCCGATGGAGCCGAATTGAGCCCTCGGCGGGCGGCAAGGGAGCGGAAGCGGTAGGATCGTCGACATGCCCGAACTACCGGAAGTGGAAGTATTGCGTCGCAGCCTCGAACCGCACCTCGTCGGAGATCGCATCGAGAGTCTTTGGGTGGGTCCCGCCCGCCTGCGGGAAGCGGTCGATGAGACGCGGTTGCGGCGTAGGGTTCGAGGGCGGCGGGTGGTCGGCCTGCGGCGCCGCGCCAAGTATTTGTGGATCGACCTGGAGGCCGATGAGTCCGTCCGCGGCCAGCACGCCACCCTGGTCGTTCACCTGGGAATGAGCGGCCGCCTACTGCTGGTTCCGGTGGACACGCCGCGGGAGAAACACGAGCACGTCTCCTTCGCCCTGGCTTCGGGGCGCCGGCTGCGCTTCGTGGATCCCCGGCGCTTCGGGCTGGTGTTCGCGCTGCGGGCGGACGAGCTGGCCGGTGATCGCCACTTTGCCCATCTCGGCGCCGAACCACTCTCCCAAGACTGGACCGGCGAGGTTTTGCAAGCGGCGGCGCGCGGTCGCCGCGGGCCGGTCAAGGCGTTCTTGATGGATGCCCGAGTGGTGGTGGGGGTGGGAAACATCTACGCCTCCGAGGCCCTGTTCCGGGCTGGAATCCACCCCAAGCGATCCGTCGCTCGGCTGGCCCTGGCCCGCTGGCGGCGGTTGGCCGAAGCGGTGCAGGAAGTCCTCGCGCGGGCTATCGATCAAGGGGGCACCACCCTCAACGACTTCGCCGACGGAGAGGGCAACAGCGGCTATTTTCAGGTGGCCCTCGCGGTGTACGGGCGGGAAGGCGGCCGCTGCCCGCGCTGCGACGGTACGGTTCGGCGAATCGTCCAGACCGGCCGCAGCACCTTCTACTGCCCCGGGTGCCAGCGATGATCCGTTCCCCTTGCGGCCGGCCGGCGCGTACAATCGCGCCATGACGTCATCATGTTTTCTGGTTGGAGTGGCCGGCGGTAGCGGTTCCGGCAAGACCACCGTTGCCCGCTCGATCCTCGATGCGGTGGGCGAGGGGCGCATCGGCCTGCTGGAGCAGGACTCCTACTATCGGGATGTCGACTGGCAGGCCGAAGAAGACCTTGAACGCTACAACTTCGATCATCCATCGGCGCTCGACAACAAACTTCTGGTGGAGCACCTGGCCGCTCTGCGCGAGGGCCGTGGGGTGGACGTGCCGATCTACGACTTCGTCCACCACCGGCGCACCGAGGCGGTTCGCCACGTCGATCCGCAGCCGGTGGTGGTGCTCGAAGGGATCTTGATCTTCAACGAGCCGGAGATTCGCGACCTGCTGGACCTCAAGATCTTCGTCGACACGGATTCCGACCTCCGCCTCGTCCGCCGCCTCCGCCGCGACCTAATCGAACGCGGCCGCGGGGTGGCGGACATCCTGCGCCAGTACGAAGAATTCGTCCGCCCAATGCACCTGGAATTCGTCGAGCCGTCCAAACGCTGGGCCGACGTGATCATCCCCGAGGGCGGCGAAAACCGCGTCGCCCTGGAGATGGTGGTGGCGCGGCTGGAGAAATTCCTGCCGGGATCCTGAACCGAGCACGCTGCACAAAACTAGACCGAGAGTTTAGTTTCGTGCGGTGCTGGACCCGAACACGACTCCGGTTGCCCCTCAGCGACTCGAATTCGGCGAGCGCCGACGCCGGCGGCGGGGTGGGCGGTTGCCGGTGGCGGTGCGGTCGCCGCCGCGGGCGGCGCCGCCGCCTTGCGCCTGGCGGCGCTGCTTCTTGGCCTGGGAGCGCTGGCGGTCGGCGGCCTTCTTGGCGCGGATAGCGGCGATGCGCTCGTTCAGCGGGATCTCCAGCTTGCCGTCGGCCTTGGCGCTGTAGTCGAAGCCTTCGAGGCGGCGCCGTTCGAGCTGCCGGCCGATGGCCCGCTCGATGGCGCGCACCTGGCCGCTGTCCGCCGGGGAGATGAAGGTCCAGGCGTCGCCGGTGGCTTCCGCCCGGGCGGTACGGCCCACTCGGTGGATGTAATCCTCGGCCTGGCCCGGGATGTCGAAGTTCACCACGTGGGGCAGTTCCTCCACATCGATGCCGCGGGCGGCGATATCCGTTGCCACCAACACTTGGATCTGTCCCGCCTTGAAGTTGGCGAGGGCTTTCTGGCGCTGCGGCTGGCTGCGGTTGCCGTGAATGCGGTCGCAGGAGACGCCGTTCTTCTCCAGAAACTCCGCCAGGCGATTGGCGCGGTGCTTGGTGCGGGTGAAGACCAACGCCGTCGAGAGTTCCCGCCGGCGCAGCAGCTCCAACAGCAAGGCCCGCTTGAGCGGCTCCGACACCGGGAACAGCGCCTGGGTGATGCCGGTGGCCGGCGCCGCCTGGCGCTCGACGTCGAGGCGCACCGGCTCGTGCAGGAAGCGGCGGGAAAGCTCGACGATCGGACGCGGCAGAGTGGCCGAAAACAGCATCGTCTGGCGATCCTCCGGCAGGGCCTTGAGGATGCGCTTGACGTCCGGCAGAAAGCCCATGTCGAGCATGCGGTCCGCTTCGTCGAGCACCAGCACGTCCAGTTCGTCGAAGCTCATCCAGGACTGGGTCATGTGGTCGAGGAGGCGGCCCGGCGTGGCGACGACGATGTCGACACCCCGGCGCAGGGCCTTCTCTTGAGGACCGGGCTTCACCCCGCCGAAGACGGTGGTCGAGGTCACCCGGGTGTGGCGTCCGAGATCCCGGATCTGCTCCTGGATCTGGGCCGCCAGCTCCCGGGTCGGGGTCAAGATCAAGGCGCGGATGCCGGGGCCGGGGGTCTCGTGCAGGTACTGGAGGATGGGCAAAACGAAGGCGGCGGTCTTGCCGCTGCCGGTCATCGCCGCGGCGAGGAGATCGCGCCCTTCGAGGGCCGGCGGCAAGGCCTTGCCCTGGATGGCCGTGGGCTCCGAAAAGCCAAGATCCTGAATGCCGCGCAGCAGCGCGGGGTCAAGCGAGAAGTCAGTGAATTTCATAGGTGCAGTCCACTTCCTTTGTAGGCATACCGATCCTCGGTTCCTACAAACAGTTCGGCATTCAATCGGGGGTAAGAAACGGAGGCCTGCCGGAGTGCTGCCGTTTGGGCCTCGCCCGTGGAAATCGGGCGGGCTTTGGCGAGGGGCAGCCGGGTAGGACCGATGTCGAACTGGCTGCGAATCCAGACAGTTTCACGAAACCCGCGGCAACGCAAGGAAATTCCTGGCGCACCGTCTTGCTCCTGGCGATCCGGATCAGAACGGCCAGATTTTCGGGATGAGCAGGGTGCCCGTCACCCAACAGAAGATCGAGAGTGGCGCTCCCGCGCGGGTGAAGTCCGTGAAGCGATAGCCGCCGGGGCCGTAGACCATGGTGTTGGTCTGGTAGCCGATCGGGGTCATGAAGCTCATCGACGCCGCGAAGGTGATGCCCATCAGGAAGGGCTTGGGGTCGACGTTAAGCGCCACGGCGACGGACATGGCGATCGGCACCATCAGCACCGCCGCCGAGTTGTTGGAGATGATCTCCGACAGCAGCGAGGTCGACACCAGCATCACGCCCAAGACGACCACCGGTCCGTAGGGCGCGCCGAGGGCGGCGATCGATTCGCCGATCACCCGGTCGAGGCCGGTGTTGACCATCGCCTTGCCGATCGGGAGCACCGCCGCCAGCAGGAAGATCACCGTCCAGTTGATCGACTTGTAGGCCTGCTGGATCTTGACCGTACGGGTCAGCAGCATGGCGACCACCCCGAGGATCGAGGCCTTGAGGATCGGCATCACTCCGCTCGCCGCCAGCAGCACCACGATCGGGATGATCGCCGCGCTGATCCACCAGCGGCGGCTCAAGGAAAGGCGCATGTCCACTTCCTGAAGCGGCGTGAAGTCCTCCAGCCGGTTCAAAGCCTCGATGCGGGCCCGGGGCCCGAACACCAGCAGCGTGTCCCAGTGGGCAAGGGGGATGAAGGCCAGCTTGCGGTGGATCATCTCGCCGGTGCGGTTCAGGGCCAGCACGAAGCAGCCGTAGCGCTTGCGGAAGTCGATGTCCTTCAGGGTCTGGTCGACCAGTTGAGAGGTGGGCGAGAGCTGGATCTCCACCAGGATGTTCGACTCGTCCGACAAGTCCTGGTCGCCCAGCTTGATGTCCGACAGCAGAAGCAGGCCGTAGTGCTCTTTGATGGCGAGAATCTCGGTCATCGCGCCGCGCACGATCAAAATGTCGCCCGGCTGGATGCGGGTGTTGCGCAAATCCATCGCGATCTTGGTTTTACCGCGCAGGATCTCCAGTACGTTCAATTCGAAGCGGTCACTGATCGCCTCTTCCGCCACCGTCTTGCCGATCAGCGGTGACTCCTTCGGCACCCGCACCTCCGTCAGGTAGGCGCTCATGTGGTACTTGCGGGTCAGGCTCGACAGGATGCTGCGGGAGGGCAGCAGGCGCAGCGGCCCGAGCAGTAGGTAGACGGTGCCGATGCTGAAGAAGATCAGCCCCACCCAGGCAAACTCGAACACCCCGAAGGGCTCCAGGCCGGCGTCGGCGGCCATGGCGCTGACCAGCAGGTTGGTCGAAGTGCCGATCAGGGTGCAGGTGCCGCCGAGGATCGAGACATAGGACAGCGGGATCAGGATCTTCGACGGGCTGAACTTGAAGTGCTTGGCGAGGAGGATCCCCACCGGCATCAGAATCGCCACCGCCGCGGTGTTGTTGATGAAGGCCGACAGGGAGCCGGACACCAGCAGCAGCAACAGCGAGGCGCGCCACGGCGAATTGGCGGAGAGGTGGGTGATGCGGTGGCCGATGCGGTTGACCAGTCCGCTTCGCACCAAGCTGTCGCTCAGCACGAACATCATCATCACGGTGATCACCGCCGGGTTGCTGAAGCCGGCGATCGCCTCGCTCGGCGTCACCAGGTTGAAGAGCAGCAGCAGCCCGAGGGTGGTTAGCGCCGTGACGTCGATCGGCAGCTTCTGCAGCGCGAAGGACGTTGTCGCGAAGACAACGATCCCGACCAAGAGAAGAATGTCCAAGGGCGTTCCCGTCACCCTTCGGCGCCGTCGGTGGAATCTCCCTCGTTCTCGGGTTCCTGTTCCAGGCGCTTCAAGCGGGTGGAGAAGGCCGCCTTGTCGGCGGCGGCCTGGTAGGCCTCGCGCGGATCCACCAGCCCCATATGCACCAGCCGGAAGAGCGACTCGTCTCGCCGCACCATGCCGAGTTTCTGGCCCTGCTCGATGGCGGCGGGGATCTCCGAGGTGCGCTGGTTGCGAATCAAGTCCGCGATCGGGCGGGTGATGAGCAGGATCTCGTAGGCCGCCACCCGACCGCCGCCGCGCCGGCGCAGCAGGGTCTGGTGGAGCACCGCCCGCAGGCTGGAGGCGAGCATCCGCCGCATGCGCGACTGCTCCGCCGGCGGCGCCTGATCGATCAGCCGATCCACCGCGCTGGTAGCTGAGCTGGCGTGCACGGTGGAGAGCATCAGGTGTCCCGTGTCGGCCGTTTCGACCACCAGCGAGGCGGTCTCCGGGGTACGCAGTTCGCCCACCACGATCACGTCCGGGTCCTTGCGCAGGGCCGCCCGCAGGGCGTCCTCGTAGGTCTCCGTATCGAGGCCGATCTGGCGCTGGCTGATCAGGCTGCGGCCGGACCGGAAGATGAACTCCACCGGCTCTTCCAGGGTGACAATGTGCGCTGTGCGGTGGCGGTTGATCTCCTCGATCAACGACACCAGGGTGGTGGTGCGGCCGGAAGAGGCGGTGCCGGCGATCAAGATCAGGCCATCGTCGAGGGCGGTGAGGCCCTTCGTCACCTCCGGCAGC
The DNA here is from genome assembly GCA_039030395.1 of Acidobacteriota bacterium. Lineage (NCBI taxonomy): Bacteria > Pseudomonadati > Acidobacteriota > Acidobacteriota bacterium. The sequence goes on along the minus strand of JBCCEF010000011.1, from coordinate 14,934 downwards.
CCCAGCTCTTCGAGCGAGAAGATTTCCGGCGGCACCAGCCGGAAGGCGGCACCGATGCCCCGGCGGTCGCGGAACAGATGCACCCGAAAGCGCCCCCGGCCCTCCAGTTCGAAGGCGAACTCCGTATCGCCATGCTCTTCGAGCTGCTGCCAGGAAGCGTCCGGAGTGACGTCCCGCAGCATGCCTTCCAGGCGCTCCGTTCCCGGCGGCTGATAGCCGTCGAGCATCACGAGCTGGCCATCGATGCGAATGCGCGGCGCCTGACCCGCGGACAAATGGAGATCCGAGGCGCCCCGGCCCACCACCTCGACCAGCAGGGAGCGCACATCGCCCACCACATAGTCACTCCGCCGGGCGGCCGCCGGTGTGGGTTCGGGGGCTTTTTCTGCGGGAGCGTTCTTTTCCGGCTCGCGAGTCGGCGCCGGCTTCGGCACAGCCGGCTCCGCGGCGACGCTCGGCTTTGGGGGTGGGGCCGGCTTCGCCGGCGGATCCGGCTTCGCCGGCGGATCCGGCACCGGCCGCGGGCCGAGGGGCTTTTCTTCGGGGGCCTGCGCGGTCGGCGCTGAAGCCGTCGCGGCGGCAGCATCGCCCGCGGCCTCCGCGCGCGCCGCTTCCGGCGGCGTGCCCTTTTCCACCAGCGAAGGCGGCGAACCGCTCGGGGTCGGCCACAGGTCCCGCGGCGGCGGGGCGCTCGAAAGGGGGCCGTTGACCAGGCGCGGTCCCGTGGCGGCCGGCTCCGCAGTCGCCTCCGGTGCCTCCGTCGAAGGTTCTTTCGGCTCCGGCGCTTCGTTGGCGGCCGACGGGGCGAAGAGATCGGGATTTGGCGGCGCCGGCGGGTCGGCTTTGGCCTTCGGGTCGTGGGTGACCGAGGCGAGCCAACCGCTCGGTCCCCGCAGGCCGAAGAAGCGAAACACCTTGCCGTCCACCGCGTAGTCGAACTCCCAGCGATCCTTCTCCTGGGTGTCCGGATCCTCACCGGGCGGCGAAACCTCGCGCAGCAGTCGATCGATCACCGGTCCGTCGAGGGGCGCTTTGGTGACCTCGTGGTCGGTGCCGGCCTGTCGCAGGCATGGGCGACGACCGGGTTCGAGGACCAGACAGTCCATCTTCTTCGAGGCCAAAGCGAGAAGAAGCTTGTCGATCGTGGCCATCCGGCCTCCCTCCGATGGTGGTGAGTGACACTGTGAGAACGCGGACCGGGAGTGTATCAAGGAGCCGGGCGTTTCTTGACACGGCAAAATGGGGCGGCTAGCTTTGCCTCCTTTGAAACGATGCGAGTTGTGAATCGCAGAGAGAATCCAGTCCCGGAGGTCGGAATGTCGAAGGCGCGAGGATGGAGGATGTGGGCACTGCTTCCGGTGCTTTTGGGAGGCTGTGCAGGAGAGGTGCCGCCGGTCGCGCGGCTGGCGGTGGCAGCGCCGGTGGATTTCGAACTCGGCTACCCGCAGGAGAAAGAAGTCCGGCTGTCCTGGCAACCGTTGACGGACCTGGACGCGGACGTCAACGCCCAGCCGCACGCCTTCGTGCACCTGCTGGATGCGGACGGGCGGTTGGTGCGCACCTTCGATCATCCGCTGCCGGCGCCGTGGGTGGTCGGCGAAACCATCGAATACGACCTGGTGCTCTCCCAGTCGGCCATGGCGCCACCCCTGGCAGCCGGGACCTACGACCTGGTCGGCGGCCTCTACGACCCGGCCGCCGGCGAGCGCTGGGCGCTCGAGCTCGACGGCGAAGAGAGCCGCCGGCAGGCCTACCGCTGGATGCAGGTCCAGGTGCCCCAAGCGGATCTCGGACCGACCCTCGACTACCGCGGCGCCTGGGCCCCGGTCACGGCGGGCACCGACCAGCAAGTCCTCGCCTCCCGCGGGCTGCGCGGCGCGGGGGACGTACACCTCAGCGGGATCGGGGACCGAGGCGGGCGGCTTTCGCTCCGCCTCTGGTTGCCGGCCGCCGCGGACGCCTCGCAGCAGATCCGGTTTCTGGGCGAAGAGACGACCCAGCGGTTGAGCGCCGTCTCCTCCTGCGGCGGCGCCGAGGTGGCGGTCACCGGTTCCGGCTTCCACGAGCTGTCGATCGCAGTCGACCCGACGGCTCAGGAGCCGCCGGCCGAGGGCGCTAGCGCCGCGCCTCAGCCGGCCGCGCCGCAGCCGGCCGCGCCAGAGCCGGCCGGGGAAGGCTGCGCAGTCACCCTCACTCCAAACTTCATCCTGGTCACCCAGGGGGACCCGCAGCCCCTGGCGGCGCGCCTCCACGGCCTCTACTGGCAGGCCGGTCGCGAGGCCTCCCCGCCACCCTCCGACGGGGACGTGCCGCGGGTGTACTGATGAACGTCTTCTTCACCAACCTGGGCTGCAAGCTCAATCAGGCCGAGCTGGAGCACATGGCCCGCCGCTTCCACGGCGCCGGCCACCGGGTGGTGGGGAGCCTGGAAGAGGCGGATCTGCACGTCGTCAATAGCTGCACCGTCACCCACGCGGCGGCCCGCGACTCCCGCAAGGTGGCGCGCCGCGGCGGCCGTCGGTATGCGGGCTTGAAGACGGTGGTCACCGGCTGCTGGGCGAGCGAGCCGGAAGTGGCGGAGGTCGACCAGAACGTCGCCGGCATCGATCTCCTGGTGCCCAACGATCAAAAGGACGACCTGCTGGAGCGGGTGGAGGCGCGCTTCCCGGAATTGACCGCGCAGGGCGCGCCGTCGGCCGCGGATTCCAACGCCGCCCTCGACGCCCTCGGCCGGCCCGAAGCGGCCCTCGCCTTCGGCAACAGCCGCGGCCTGGTCAAGGCGGAGGACGGCTGCAACATGCGCTGCTCCTTCTGCATCATCCCCTTCACCCGCGGTCGGCAAACCAGCCGCCCGCGGGCCGAGGTGTTGGAAGAGATCCGCGACCTGGTGGCGACCGGATCGCGGGAAATCGTCGTCACCGGCGTGCAGATCTCGTCCTACCGCCACGGCGACGACCGCCTCTACCACCTGACCCGCGCCATCCTCGAAGAGACCGGCCTGCCGCGCCTGCGGCTCACCTCCATCGCCCCCTGGCAGTTCGATGAGCGGCTGCTGGACCTCTTCCGAGACTACTCACCGCTCACGAGCGATTCCGGCGGGCCGGAACTTTGCCGCCACGTCCACATGTCGCTCCAGAGCGGCTGCGACGAGACCCTCCGCCGCATGCGCCGGCCCTACACCGGCGAGCGCTACCGCGAGGTGGTGGAGTCCATCCGCGCCGCCGTGCCGGGGGTGGCGATCACCACCGACGTCATCGTCGGCTTCCCGGGCGAAACGGACAAAGAGTTCGAGGCGTCCCTGGCATTCACCCGCACCATGGCCTTCGCCAAAATCCACGCCTTCCCGTACTCCTCGCGCGCCGGCACCCGCGCCGCCGAGATGGAGGGGGAAGTCCCCCACCCGGTCAAGCGCGAGCGCATGGCCCGCATGCTCGCCGCCGCCCAGGAAAGCGAACAGCGCTTCGCCGAAAGCCAGGTGGGCCAGACCTTGCCGGTGCTGTGGGAAAGCCACCGCGGCGGCCGCTGGATGGGGGTGAGCGACAACTACCTCAAGGTGTTCGCGGAAGGCGACGAGTCGGCCCTGGCGCCGAACACCGTCGTCCCGACGGTGCTTACCGAGCTGGTGGAGGGAGGCGTCGGCGGCAGAATCGACACGCCCATCGCCGCGGAGCCGATCTTTCGAATCCTTCCTCAGGAATCGTCGGGCGTCTCGGCCAACCCCAGATCCCAATAGATTGCCTCCAGCACCCGCCGCATGCGCCGGTCGTGGCCGGCGTCGTCCGGAGTGCCGTTGAACACCAGGGCCACCACCAGGCCGTGGGCGGCGTCGGCGAAGCCGGTGGAGGAGCGGTAGCCGCTGTGGCCCCAGGTGCGGCGCGAGCACAGGCGGCCGTAGGCGTACGGCACGGTGTCCTCGCCGTACTGCTTGGAATCGGGGATGAACCCCAGCCCCCAGTCGAGGATGTGCTTGAAGGTGTGGTCGTAGAGGCCCACCCGGTGGCGGGCGGTGAGCGCTTCGACGGTCTGCGGGCGGAGGATGCGCCGGCCATCGAGGGCGCCGCCGGCGGCGAGCGCCTCGTAAAAGCGGCCGAGCTCCCGGATCGGCCCGCGGCCATTGCCGCCGGGCGACGGGCGGGTCACCCGCTCCAGGCCGTGCCAGGAGTGCTCGCGCGGCCGGCGGAAGGGGGCTCCCTCGTCGTCTGCAGTGTTGTAGGTCTTGGCGATGCGGTCGCCGTAGCCCTCGAAGGTCTCCTCGGGCATGCCGATCCACGAGTCGTCCAGGTCCAGCGGCTCGAAGATCTCCTGCCGCACGTAGGTGGAGAAGGGGCGGCCGTCGAGGCGGCGGATCACCTCGCCCAGCACAAACCAGCTCGAGGTCAGGTGATAGCCGGCCTTCTCACCCGCCGTCCAGCGGGGTTCCGGCCGCCGCTGGCAGATCTTGTCGAGGATCTCCTCCCAGGAAGCGTGCGGCCAGCCCACTTCCAGCATGCGAATGCCGCCGGTGTGGGTGAGCAGGTGGCGGAGCGTGATGTCGCCCTTGCCGTGCTCCCCGAACTCCGGCAGGTGGCGCGCCACCGGATCGTCCAGGGCGAGCAGGCCGCGCTCCCATAGTTGCCCCACCGCCACCGCCGTCACCGGTTTGGTGGCCGACAGCCACAGGGCCAGGTCCGTCGGCTCGAGGGGACGCCCCTCGCGGTCGCCGCCGAGGGCGAAGTCCGCTACCGGGCGCCCGCCGATCGATACGTAGAGCTGGGCTCCCAGGTGCAGGCCTTCGTCGATGCCTTGGGCGATCTCGCCAACGGCGGCCGGCAGGCGGTCCGCTCCGGCTCCGGTAATCTGTGGTTTCGCGCGGGTGTCCGTTTCCATAGGCCGATGTTGCCATGGCGGCAACCCAGAAGGAAAAGCGGCGGCGAGAAAAAACACCCAGGCAGGCGAAAGGGGCCGGTTGCCCGGCCCCTCTCGATTTTGAACCGCGCGACCCGTGGGGGCCGCGGGGGTGGAAGGAAGTGAGAAAGGGCGACGTTACCGCCGCTGGGGCCCCGGGCTCCGAGTCGCGGATGCGATCCGGTGGGTCCCCGGTAGGAGATCGGCCTCCTTTCGAGAGGACGACCCTTACTACTCGATATACGCAACAAGACCGAGGAACGTTTTATGCCCGATTGCCAAAAGAATTCAAGCCTTTTTGCCGTCGTGCGGCATGGCGGAATGCAGGCTATCGATAAATGCTGATGAATCTCTTTGACGCGCCGCGGCGTAAGGCTTTGATTCTCATGGACCTACGCCCTTCGCGACAGCGGCCGGAGCCGGATTCGGTGCCATGAAGGACGCCTCCGGCAAGCGCCGCGGACAGCTCGATTCCACCGCCCTCGATCGCCTTCCGCTGCATCCTGGGATGTGCGCCGAGTGCCGATTTCTGGAAATCCAGGCCTCCAAGCGCAGCGCCTTCGCCCGCTGCGGCCGGTCGGATTTCGATGATCGCTTCCGGCGCTACCCGCCGCTGCCGGTGTACCGCTGTGCCGGCTTCGAGCAAGCCGCTGCGCCTCCGCCGCAAGGGGATCCCCAAAGGTCCGAATGAACCGGCCCGTCGCCCAGCAGAAAACCAGGCTAGACTCCTGCCGACATGCCGCGCCGACAAGACCTACAGACCGTCCTCGTCCTCGGCTCCGGCCCGATCGTGATCGGCCAGGCCTGCGAATTCGACTACTCCGGAACCCAGGCCTGCCGGGTGCTCCGCCAGCAGGGCTACCGGGTGGTGCTGGTGAACTCCAACCCGGCCACCATCATGACCGACCCGGAGTTCGCTGACGCCACCTACATCGAGCCGCTGGTGCCGGAAGTGATCGAGCGGGTGATCGAAAAAGAGCGCCCGGACGCCCTGCTGCCCACCGTGGGCGGCCAGACGGGCATCAACCTGGCCTTGGCCGTTTCCGACAGCGGCGTGCTCGAACGCTACGGGGTGGAGGTGCTGGGCGCTCCAACGGACGCCCTGCGCCTGGGGGAGGATCGCCAGCTCTTCAAGGCGGCGATGGAGGAGATCGGCCTCAAGGTGCCGAAGAGCGGGGTGGCCGGCAGTCTCAAAGAGGCCCGCGCCCTGGTAGAGGAGGTGGGCTACCCGGTGATCGTGCGGCCGAGCTTCACTCTGGGCGGCGAGGGCGGCGGCGTGGCCTACAACCGCGACGAATTCGAGGACGTGATCCACGGCGCCCTCGGCGCCAGCCCGGTGCACGAGGCGCTGGTGGAGCAGTCGGTCCTGGGCTGGAAGGAATACGAACTCGAAGTGATGCGCGACCTGGCGGACAACGCCATCGTCGTGTGCTCGGTGGAAAACTTCGACGCCATGGGCGTACACACCGGCGACTCGGTGACCGTGGCGCCGCAGCAGACCCTGTCGGACCGCGAATACCAGGCCATGCGCGACGAGGCCTTCCAGGTGATCCGCCGGGTGGGAGTGGCCACCGGCGGCTCCAACATCCAGTTCGCCGTCGACCCGAAGACCGGCGACCGGGTGGTGATTGAAATGAATCCCCGGGTTTCGCGCAGTTCCGCCCTGGCCTCCAAGGCCACCGGCTTCCCGATCGCCAAAATCGCCGCGCTCTTGGCCGTCGGCTTCACCCTGGACGAGATCGAAAACGACATCACCGGCAAAACCTACGCGGCCTTCGAACCCACCCTCGACTACACGGTGGTCAAGATCCCCCGCTGGGCCTTCGAGAAATTCCCCGGCGCGCCGCCGCTCTTGGGCACCTCCATGAAGTCCGTCGGCGAGGTGATGGCCCTGGGCTCGACTTTCCAGGAAGCCCTGATGAAGGCCCTCGCCTCCCTCGAGCTGGACGGCCGCCCGGCGGTGCGCGACCAGCGCATGGCCGATCCGGTGCGCCTGCGCCGCCGCCTGGCGGAGCCCAATTGGGAGCGCCTGTTCGCCGTCTTCGCGGCGCTCCGCCAGGGCTGGACGGTGGAGGAGGTGGCCTCCGTCTCCCACATCGATCCCTGGTTCCTGCGGGAAATCGCCGACATCATCGCCATCGAAACGGAACTCGGCTGCTGGGACCTCGCCTCGGTGCCCCGCCCGCTGCTGCGCGAGGCGCGCGCCGCGGGCCTGTCCGATGCCCGGGTGGCGGGTCTCTTGACGGCCGATGCCGCCCGCCTGAGGCAGGCCTATGACGAAGCCGGCATCCGGCGGGTGTTCAAGCGGGTAGACACCTGCGCCGCCGAATTCCCGGCCACCACGCCGTACCTCTACTCGACCCTTGGCGACGAGTGCGAATCCGAGCCCACGGACCGCCGCAAAGTGCTGATCCTCGGCTCCGGCCCGAACCGCATCGGCCAGGGCATCGAGTTCGACTACTGCTGCGTGCACGCGGCCTTCTCGCTGTCGCGCATCGGTTTCGAGACGATCATGCTCAACTGCAACCCGGAAACCGTCTCGACGGACTACGACACCGCCGACCGCCTCTACTTCGAGCCCCTCACCCTCGAGCACGTGCTGGCGGTGGTAGAGCGCGAAAAGCCCGAGGGGGTGGTGGTGCAGCTCGGCGGCCAAACCCCCCTGAAGCTCGCCCGCGGCCTGGAGGCCGCCGGCGTGCCCATCTGGGGTACCTCGCCGGACGCCATCGACCTGGCCGAAGACCGCGAGCGATTCGGCGCCCTGCTAGCCGAGGAGGGCATTCTCCAGCCGCCCCACGGCAGCGCCACCTCCGAGAAGGAAGCCCTGGCGGTGGCCGAGCGCATCGGCTTTCCGGTGATGGTGCGGCCGAGCTACGTCTTAGGCGGCCGGGCCATGGCGGTGTGCTGGGACGAAGCCAACTTGAAGGCCTACATGGCCCGGGCGGCGGACGTCTCCGAAGGCCAGCCGGTGCTCCTCGACCGCTTCCTGGAGGACGCGGCGGAACTCGATCTCGATCTCATCTGCGACGGCGAGCAAGCGGTGGTCGCCGGGCTCCTCGGCCACATCGAAGAAGCCGGCGTCCACTCCGGCGATTCGGCGGCGGTGCTGCCGCCGCACTCCCTCTTCCATCCGCACCTCGCGGAAATGCGCGACATCGCCCGCCGCCTCGCCCTGCGCCTCGGGGTGGTCGGGCTGATGAACGTGCAATTCGCCGTTTACGAGGGCAAGGTCTACGTGCTCGAGGTCAACCCCCGGGCGTCGCGCACCGTGCCCTTCATCGCCAAGGCCGTGGGCCTGCCGCTGGTGGACTTCGCCGTTCAGGCGATGGCCGGCCGCCGCCTCGAAGAGATCGGCTTCACCGAAGAGCCGGAAGTGCCGGCGGTGTTCGTCAAAGCGCCGGTCTTCCCCTTCCGCCGCTTCCCGGGTTTCGATCCGCTCCTCGGGCCGGAAATGAAATCCACCGGCGAGGTGATGGGCATGGGGAGAAACTTCGGCAACGCCTTCGCCAAGGCCTGGCTCGGCGCCGGCCACCCGCTGCCCCTCGCAGGCACCGTCTTCCTCACCGTCCACGACCGCGACAAAGAAACCCTCGTGCCGATCGCCCGTGCCTTCGCCGAAGTCGGCTTCCACTTGGTCGCCACCGAAGGCACCGCGGCCTTCCTTTCCGAGCGCGGCCTCGAAGTGGAAACGGTACTCAAGGTGCACGAAGGGCGCCCCCACGTGGTGGACCGCTTGATCAACGGCGACATCGCCCTGGTGGTCAACACCCCCTTGGGCTCCGAATCCCACATCGACGACGGTGTGATCCGCCAGACCGCCCTCAAACACGGCGTACCCACCGTCACCACCCTGGCCGGCGCCCGGGCGGCGGCGCAGGCCATCCGCGCCCTCAAAGCGGACGGCATCGGGGTGCGGGCGCTCCAGGAACTGCGCTCCGAACCGGAGGTTGAAAAGGAGATGACGACATGAGCGAAAACCCCCTCGGCAAGAGCCTCTTCACCTTCCTGCGGGATCTTCAAGAAAACAACGACCGCGACTGGTTCAACGCCAACAAAAAGCGCTACGAGCGCGAGGTCAAAGAACCGGCCCTCCAGCTCATCAGCGACTTCGGCCCGCGGTTGCGCAAAGTCAGCCGCCACATCGACGCCATTCCCAAAGCCGTTGGCGGGTCCCTCTTCCGCATCTACCGCGACACCCGCTTCTCCAAAGACAAAACTCCGTACAAAACCCACGCCGGCATCCAGTTCCGTCACCAGCAGGGAAAAGACGTCCATGCCCCCGGCTACTACCTCCACCTGGAGCCCGGCCAGGTCTTCTTCGGCGGCGGCATCTACCACCCGGATTCCGCCACCCTCAAGGCCATCCGCGAAGCCCTCGACGACCGCACCGCCGCCTGGAAAAAACTGAGAAAAGACCTGGGCGACGACGAATCGTCCGGCAAGACCTTCCACCTCGCCGGCGACTCCCTCAAGCGCCCACCCCGCGGCTACGACGCCGACCACCCACTGATCGACGATTTGAAACGCAAAGACTTCATCGCCATCACCCACCTCACCGAAAAAGACGCCCTCGCGCCGGGTCTCCTCGACCGGCTCGAAGCCCTCTGCCGCCAAACCGCCCCGCTGATGCGCTTCCTCTGCAAGGCCGTGGACGTACCCTTCTAGGAGCCCAAGAAATGACGACCACCCCAGCCCACGACGAGCGAGTCGCCAAACTGAAATTCGCCTCCGTCTACCCGCACTACATCACCAAGGTCGAGAGCAAGGGGCGAACCCTCGAAGAACTCCACCAGGTCATCGAATGGCTAACGGGCTACACCGAAAAAGACCTCCAGCGCCTGATCGAAAGCGAAGCCACCTTCGAACAGTTCTTCGCCGAAGCCACCCTCCACCCCAACGCCAGCCTCATCACCGGCGTCATCTGCGGCTACCGCATTGAAGACATCGAGACCCCATTGACCAAGCAGGCCCGCTACCTGGACAAAGTGGTGGACGAGCTGGCGAAGGGGCGCAAGATGGAGAAGATCTTGCGGAAGGCGTAGGTCTTTAGTTTTACGGTGAGTTCTGAGCGTCTGCCTCGGGAGCCTCTGGCAAGCGAGTGCCGATTGCGGCGGCGACTCTGTTTTTCAGATCGTCGGCTAGAAAAGGTCTTGTTGACGGGTGTTTGGGCCTAGTCGGACAAGGTTTGTAAAGATAATCTTTGGTCGCAGTGCCCATAGCTCCCCTTCGCTGGTTTCTCTGGAGATAACTCCGGCTATTCGTGCCTTGGAGAACATGACGGATTTGAATCGCGTGATTCTCCCAGTCTTCGGGGCGCAGGTAAGAATGTGCCCCTTGTACTTGAATCCAATCTTGTTGGTTTCTCCGTTTCCTCTTGTTACTTCCCCGTCGAGTTCGACCCTATCGCCATGCTTTAGTTCGGGAAAGAGCTCTTCCTCTTCATCCTTTACGAATATTGCACGATCTGCGTGTCCGGCGCGCACTTCTGCGACTGAGCCCTGGTCGATGGTTCCAACTACCAGTTCCCTGTCTTCTTCTACCACGGAGACTAGATCTGAAAGAAGACTCGGAGGCGATGCTCGAAGTAGGTCGTAGTGGAACTTGGGAATCCAAAAGATCTCCCCATCTTCGTTGGGAATGCCGACCATCTGATTCTCTAGATCAACTTTCACTCCATCTGCAGCACCTCTGGGAATCTCGCCCAGATGTTTGCCGAAGCGAATGAACCACTGCACACTTTGAAGAGAGATGCGGACTAGGTCGACTAGGCCCTTTTCACCGATATCATTTGCGCCTGCCTTTCTGGCAGCGCCAACTAGGTAGGCTGAAGCGACCAAGCCCAGCCCCGCCTTTATCCACAGTCCGGGTGAGTCCGGAAGGAGGGCCTCCCACGAACTCCGGCGAACCCGCACCGGGAATTCGAATTCTGCACCTCCTAGCTTGGGCTCGTGGCCGACAAGAAAATGACGCAGAGCGCGGTCCAAGCCGACCAGAGCTTGAGCTGCCTTCGAGGCTGCAAGATAGCCATCCTCGACGAGGCCACCTTCGTACTTGATGTAACCCAGGTAGGTAGCCGTCGAAGTTCGTGAAAAGCGCTCGATATAGAGATCAGATTCCACAAGTAACTGCCTGACGTCGTTTCCTAATTTGCATTTGCAAGTGCCTGGATGAGTCTATGCATTTGAGGCGCTTGACTTAATTTACTACGAGCTTAGTATCTGTCTCGCGAGCTTGCAATCGTTGAGGGTCCTTCTTTTGTCCGGAAAGGTCTGCCCGAACGGAAGGTGCCGCCCGAATCTCAAACCTCATCAAATCAGTGGCTCATACTCCGATTTGCGAACTCTCCTGCTGCTGATCGACATCTGCCTCAGAGCCCGCAATCCGCCGCCGCAGCGCCTCCCGCACGGCAGCGAAGCCGTCGTCGAAGTGGACATCCAGCTTGCGAGGCATCAGCACGTCCTGGCAGAAAGCGAGGATGTCGTCAATGTGGTGGGCGAACTCTTTCGTTCGGCGCGTCTCTCCCCAGGAGCGGTCGCCGACGCTCAGGCCTAGTTCTGCGATCACCGGCTCTAGGGCCGTGGCCTTGTCACGCCAGAATCGGATGTACGGTGCCCTCTCCTCAAGGCTCCCGATGCTCACCTCCGGCAGGACGATGGGGACGAAGTACCGGAGCATCTGTTCTGCCTCGCCCTGGCTACGCTGCCACAGCTTGTAGACCTCGTACATGCAGTAGGGCGAGCGGACGTACCTGTCGCTGAGCACGGCGACGACCAGCTCGGCTCGGGTCAGGTGGTCGACGAAGTGCGAGATCAACTCGCCGGGCACGATGACGTCGCGATCCCGAACGGGACGGAAGCCGTCCGAGGCGAGGGCGGTGCAGAGTTCGTCAACGACCTTCTCTCGTGTCCTGCTTGCTTCTGTTTCGTCCCCCCATGCGTAGGAGATGAAGACCTCGGGCACCTTCCTTTCCGGGCGGAGGGCCGGCAGATGTTGCTCGATACGAGGGACGTCAGGAACTGCGTTCCGCTCCTTCTCCGTGGCAGCGAAGAAGGCCGCGAAGGGGGCGGCGGGGACCGCCTCTCCCCGAACGTCGAGGACCTTTCCGCCGATCTCTCCCGTTAGCGCACTCCGCGCCACCGTGAGGCCTTCGAGGGTCAACCGCTCGTCGGGTTCTTCCCCCACTCGCCGCCGCAGGACCCGCTCGCGGATCTCGCGCAGCAGCCCGATGGCGTCTCCTCCCTGGGTTTCAATCACGAGGTCGCCGGCTCCGGGCGCCGCTTCCGATGCGGTGTCCTCAAAACGGACCAGGAGCTGACTATCCCGGCGACCGTCCCGGAACCAAAGACCATACTTCCAGTACTCGGCGAGATCTCCGACCTCCTCGCCGACCTGGCTCATCAGGCTTCGAACCAATGCTGGGTGAAAGAACCGGTATTTGAGCCGGAGCAACGGCGTACCCGGGTCGTCCTTTTGCCAGAATTGGAGGCGCCGCTCGACGGCGGCGAAGCCGGGCAGGAGGTCGGGTGCCAGATAGCGTGGCTCTCCTCCAGGGGTGGTGCCGCAGCGGAAGCAAACGTCGCAGCTCTCCATCAACCCGAGGAAGAGCTCCTGCTCCTCGACGGAGTGCTCTTGCCAGACCGTGCGCGCCAAGTCCTCCCTGGAGTACCGCCCCGAGTCGAGCAACAAGGGCACCGCCCGCTGGCGGTCGAAAACGGCGTACACCGCATCGAGCGCCCATGTCTGGTCGAGGATCACGGCCCTGGCGAAGAGATTCTTCCGGTAGAAAACCACGCCTGTCTGGTGGAAGTACTCGAGGGCGTGCTCCCAGGACGTGATGCCTCCGATCTCGTCGCACAGCTCACGGAAGCGATCCAGGGTCACGGTCCGGTGTTGGCGCTCCTCAGGCCGCCGCTCCTGGTCTTCGTCTCGCCAGCGGTACAGCCGCCGCCGGACCTCGGCCCGACCGTGACCGATCTGGAGAGGGCCACTGCCTTCGGCCAGATATCGGATGGCGTCGCGGAGCTGGGACTCCAGGGTGTCGCGCCCCAACTCCTCGCCGGCGGCTCCGTAGGCGCAGCACTCGAAGAACCCGAATCCCTCCGGCCGTGGTGGTGCAGATTCGCGGTCTCCGAAACTTTCGCACTGGCTTTGGACGACGATCACGGGGCTATCCGCACCGGCGAGGGAGCGGATGTAATCGAGCCAGTACGCCAGCGGTTGGTTGCGGTAGAGGACACCGTGCTCCTCCCGCTCCTCTCGTTCCTCGGATCCGGGTGTCCAGAGGAGCAAGAACACCGCCCGGCTGCGCAGGAAGAGGGCATGGGTACCGTGATAGATGTCCTGCCCACCGAAGTCCCACCAGTTCACTTGAAGTGTCTGGTTTTCTCCCCCGGCTTGCAGCCTCAACTCCTCCCTCCAGATCTCGACCCCATGGGTCGAGGGGATGGACGGGTCAAAGGGCAATCCACGAAAACGCCGACACAGTTGGGTCTTCCCGACCCCGCCGTTGCCGAGGAGGATCACCTTGACCTCGTTCTCCCGCTCCGCAGCGAGATCGAGGTCGGCGAAGTGGGCTCGGAGTCGCGGAAGGCAGTTGTCGAGCAAGTATTGGGACAGAACTTCCCTCGGCACGCCTCGGGCGCCGTCGGCGTATAGCTCTTTCATCAACGGGAGGTCGGCGATGGCGCGTAGGAGCGGAACCGACAGGGCGGCTTCGCAGCCGAGGAGGCCGACGTTCTCGAGGGAATCCAGATCACTAACTACGCTCAGGTCCGTAATGGCGGTGCACCTTCTCAGGTTGAGGTATTGGAGGGCGGTCAGATTGGAAATGGGTGCCAGGTCCGAGACCCCCTCGCACCCGCTCAGGTCAAGGTCTTGGAGGGCTTTCAGGTTTGAGATTGGCGCGAGATCCGAGACCCCGTGGCACCAGGTCAGGGTGAGGTTTTGGAGGGCGATCAGGTTTGAGATTGGCGCGAGATCCGAGACCCCCTGGCACACGGTCAGGTTGAGGTCTTGGAGGGCGGTCAGGTTTGAGATTGGCGCGAGATCCGAGACCCCCTGGCACCAGCTCAGGTTGAGTCTTTGGAGGGCGGTCAGACTTGAGATTGGCGCGAGATCCGAGACCCCCTCGCACCGGCTCAGGTTGAGGACTTGGAGGGCGGTCAGGTTTGAAAAAGGCGCGAGATCCGAGACCCCGCACCCACCCAGGTCGAGGCTTTGGAGGGCGGGCAAACCTGAAGTGGGCGCGAGATCCGAGATCCCCTTGCACCCGCTCAGGTCGAGGTTTTGGAGGGCGGTCAGGTTTGAGATTGGCGCGAGATCCGAGACCCCCTTGCACCAGCTCAGGTTGAGATCTTGAAGGGCGGTCAGATTGGAAATGGGCGCCAGATCCGAGACCCCCATACACCACCTCAGGTTGAGATCTTGAAGGGCGGTCAGATTGGAAATGGGCGCCAGATCCGAGACCCCCATACACCCGCTCAGGTTGAGGACTTGGAGGGCGGTCAGGTTTGAAAAAGGCGCGAGATCCGAGACCCCGCACCCATTCAGGTCGAGGCTTTGGAGGGCGGTCAGACCCGACAATGGCCGGAGGTCTTTGAAGCTACTTGCCGTGCGGGAGGGATCAAACTCAAACTCTCCCGTATCGGTGACGCGAGCCATACCCAACGAAAGCGTCTCGAGGTACCTCAAGCCTTCGAGGCTCGGCGGCAGCTCCTCCAGCGTCAAGTCGCCGAGATCGAGGGTTTTGGCTCTGGTTTTCCTCGCCTCCTCGATGCGCCGATGCGCCTTTTGCAGATTCGATGGCACCATCGGCCAAGCTTAGCAATGCCGAGGCTGCGTGACGACTAATGCAAGATCAACCCATCCACGCTGTAGAAAAGTCCACTCCGTAGAGGTGCCACTCCGTAGAGGTGCCAGATGAGATGAGTCGGTCGGTCTCCCGTGGCAAAGTGCCATGGGCATATAGACCAAATCGGCATCATTTGCCGAGAAAGGAGACCGACCGTGTTCTATTTTGGCATCGACGTGCATTCCAAGACCAGTCAAGTG